>NZ_JBCNMA010000074.1:0-16269 GCF_039595165.1 Sphingomonas sp. | reverse complement strand
CTTTTTGCGGGCCACTTCCTCATGATCAGCCGCATCCCCGACGCGCGGATGATGCGGATCGAAAAGGGCCGGCTGGTCGATCCCACCGGCGCGCTGCGCTATCCGCCGGGGGCGGCGCCGACATGAAGCTGCTCGTGCGCGACAAGCCCGAACGGCGCCTGCTCGACGAGAGCCGGCGCACGCGCGCGATGCTGTGGGTGATGGCGATCATGCTGTTCCTGACGGTGCTCGCCGCCGCGCTCGGCCTGGGGATGGGGCGCGCCAGCCGCGCGCTCGATCGCCAGCTCGCCGGGCGCCTCACCATCCAGCTGGTCGAGGCCGACGCCGCCCGGCGCGACGCCGGCGCGCGCCGGATCGCCGAGCGGGTGCGCGCGCTTCCGGGCGTCGAGCGCGTCGCGGAGGTCGACCGCGCGCGCCTGGCCGAGCTGCTGCAGCCGTGGCTGGGCGAAGCCGGGCTCGATGCCGATCTGCCGATGCCGGCGATGATCGACGTCGACCTCGCCTCGGGCGATGCCGCGGCAGTCGCTCGCGTGCGCGACGCCGCGCTCGCGGTTGCGCCCGCCGCGCGGATCGACCGGCATGCGCAATGGCTCTCGCCGGTGAGCAACTTCCTCATCACCATCACCTGGTTCGCGGTGGCGCTCGTGATCCTGATGGCGACCGCGACGACGATCGTCGTGCTGCTCGCCGCGCGCGGCGGGCTCGACATGCATCGCGACACGATCGCGGTGCTCCACATGCTCGGCTCGACCGACGTGCAGGTGGCGCGCCTGTTCCAGCGGCGCATCGCGTTCGATACGCTGCTCGGCGGCGCGCTCGGCACGATCGGCGCGCTGGCCGTGGTGTGGCTGCTCGGCCAGCAGGCGGCGGGGCTGGGATCGGAGCTGCTCGGCGGCGTCGCCCTGGCGCCGCTCGACTGGCTGGTACTGATCGCGCTACCGCTGGCCTTCGCGCTGCTCGCGCTGCTCGCCGCGCGGGTCGCGGTGCTCGGCACGCTGGGGAAGACGCTGTGATCGGGGTGATCTGGCGCGTCCTCGCGGTGCTCGCACTCGCTTGGGCGCTCGGCTTCGCGCTGTTCATGCTCTCGCTCGGCAAGCCGCTCGAGGCATATGTGAAGACCGACGCCATCGTCGTGCCCACCGGCGGCCCCGGCCGCATCGACCGCGGGATCGCGCTCATGCAGGCGCATGCGGCGAAGCGGATGCTGATCACCGGCACCGATCCCACCGTCCGCCCGATCGAGCTGGCGGTGGAATATCGGGCGCCGCCGCGGCTGTTCCGCTGCTGCATCGATCTCGGGCACGAGGCGGTGGATACGCGCTCCAATGCCGACGAGACTGCGGCGTGGGTGCGCCGGCGCGGCTATAAATCGGTCCGTCTCGTCACCGCCGACTGGCATCTTCCCCGCGCGAAGCTCGAGCTCGGCAACGCCCTTGGCGGCGAGGTCGAGATCCGCGGCGATGGCGTGCGCACCAATGCGCGCTTCGCCATGCTGCTGCGCGAATATCACAAATATCTGCTGCGCCGCGTCGCGTTGCTGTTCGGGCTCGGCAATGGCTGACCGGCTGCGCAGCGCTGCCTTCGCGCTCTTCTTCTATGGCCTGTCGGTGCCGATCGTGCTGGGCACGCCGGTCGTGGCGCTGTTCGGCACGCGCATCCTGCGTGGCTATTGCATCGGCTGGGCGCGGCTCGGGGTGTGGTCGGCACGGCACATCGCTGGGATCCGCATCCAGGTTGACGGCCAGCGCGCGGCCGGGCCGGCGCTCTATGCCGCCAAGCACCAGGCGATGTTCGAGACGATGGCGCTCGCCATCATGCTCGACGCGCCGGCGATCGTGATGAAGCGCGAGCTCGCGCGCATCCCGCTCTGGGGCTGGGCGGCGCGGCGCTACGGCGTGATCGTGGTCGATCGCGCCGCCAACGCCAAGGCGCTGCGGCAGATGATGCGGGAGGCGCGGGAGGCGATGGGCGAGGGCCGGTCGGTGCTGATCTTTCCGGAAGGAACGCGCGTCGCGCCGGGCGAGACGCCGCCGCTACGTTCGGGCTTTGCGGGTCTCTACCGGGCACTTAGTCTAGCGGTGGTACCCGTCGCGCTCGACAGCGGCAGGCTGTGGCCACGGCGCGGTCCGAAACGGAGCGGAGTCGTCACCTTCAGTTTCGGCGCGCCGATTGCGCCCGGCCTGCCGCGCGCCGATGCCGAAGCCGCGGTACACAGGGGGATCAACGCGCTCGAATCCTGAGGCGTGCGACGAAACAGAGGGAAATGGATCATGACGGCCAGCCTGCTCGAACTTCCCGTCCTTGTCGCCGCGATCGGCGCCTTCATCATCGCCGGCGTCTTCTACGGTTTCTCGACCTTCATCATGCAGGCGCTTGCCCGCGTGCCGGTGGCCGAGGGCATCCGCGCGATGCAGTCGATCAACGTCGCGGTGATCACGCCGCTGTTCCTCGGGGTGTTCATGGGCACGGCGCTGCTGTTGCTGGTGCTGGCCGTGGCCGCGGCGCTGCACCTCGGCCGCCCGGCCGCTCCCTACGTGATTCTCGGCGCGATCTGCTACGTCTTCGGCTGCTTCGTGCTGACGATGGGACGCAACGTCCCGCTCAACGACGCGCTCGCGCGCGTCGATCCGGACAGCGAGCTGGGTGCGGCTTTATGGGCGCGCTATTTGCGCGACTGGACGTGGTGGAATCATGTCCGCACCTTCGCCTCGTTCGTCGCCGCGGTGGTTCTCACTTATGCCTGGGCGGTGAGCTAGGGGACCGCGCCATCAATCCGCGCTGCTGGCGTTGCCCGCCTTGAGGCTGCGCGCGAGCAGGCCGTTGGCCTCGGCGATGAACTGGCGCGTGATCTCCTCCGCGAACGGGTTGAGGTTCTGGATCGCGAAGAACAGCTCCTCGGTATCGTCGCGGATCAGCCCGCACAGCTCGAGCAGATGCTGGTAGCTGTGAGTCTTGAGCTCTTCGTCGGGAATGCGGATGTTGACCAGGGTGCGCCCGATGAGGTGGGTGAGCGCCTGGACATAGGCCATCTCGCGGTCATGCTCCTCGGCGGTGGTGACCGACACCGCGAGGCCGAGGCTGCGGCCGAACTCGGCGACCTTGTGATGCGCCTCGCCGCGCACCTGGCACACGACCAGCGGCAGGCCGGCAAGGCCGCCGCGCGCGCTCTGCGGCCCGAATAGGGGATGGGTGGCGACGATGTCGACGCTCTCGGGCAATATCTCGCGCATCCAGCGCGCGGGCAGCATCTTGACCGAGGCGACGTCGAGCACCAGCGCGCCGGGGCGGAGCAGCGGGGCAATCGCGGCGATCGTCGCCGCCATCGCCTGCACCGGCACCGCCAGCATCACGACATCGCTTGCCGCGGCCTGCTCGAGCGTGCCGGCGTGCACGCCGAGCGCCGCGGCCGGATCGGCGATGTCGGCGCGGTCGGTCACCGTGACCGCGAAGTGACCGCGCAGATGCCGTGCGGCGAGCTGTCCGAACCGGCCGAAGCCGATGATCCCGAAGCTTTTCATTCCGCCGTGGTGTCGCCGCGCGCGTCCGCCACGAGCCGCTTGAGGATGCCCGCCACCGCGCGCGTCTCGTCTTCGGTGCCGATCGTGATGCGCAGGCCGTGCGGCAGCCCCTGGCCGGGCAGCCAGCGCACGATATAGCCTGCCTCCATCAGCCCCTTGTACGCGGCCTCCGCGGTCAGCGCGCCCTCGAACAGGACCAGGATGAAGTTCGCCTGGCTCGGCACCGCGCGAAGACCGGCGTTGCCGAGCTTGGCGATCTCGTCCGCGAACCAGCGCCGCCATTGGGCATTGTGCGCGCGGGTGCGCTCGACGAACGCCGTGTCGCCGAGCGCCGCGATCGCCGCCGCGGTGCCCGCGATGGTGATGCTGAAGGGCAGGCGGATGCGGTGCATCGCCTCGATGATCTCGGCCGAGGCATAGCCCCAGCCGATCCGCTCGGCGGCGAGGCCGTAGAGCTTGGAGAAGGTGCGCGTCACCAGCACGTTGGGCGCGGTCTTGGCGAGTTCCATCCCGCCGTCGTCGATCTCGCCCTCGATATACTCGGCATAGGCATGGTCGAGCACGAGCAGGATGTCGGAGCGCAGGCTGGCGTGCAGCCGCGCGATCTCCTCGCGGCTGGCATAGGTGCCGGTCGGGTTGTTGGGGTTGGCGATGAAGACGATCCGGGTCTTGTCGGTCACGCATGCCAGGATCGCGTCGACATCGGTCGCATAGTCGTTGTCGGGCGCGATCACCGGGGTCGCGCCGACGCGGCGCGTGGCGATCGGATAGACCGAGAAGCCGTAATTCACATAGATGATCTCGTCGCCCGGCCCGGCAAAGGCGCCGGCGGCGAGGTGCAGCACCTCGTCCGAGCCGTTGCCGTAGATGATCCGCGCGGGATCGAGGCCGTGGAGCTCGGCGAGCGCCTCGCGCAGCTCCGTACCGCTGGCATCCGGATAGCGTTCGAGATTGTCCGCCATGCTGACGAACGCCGCGCGCGCCGCGGGCGAGGTGCCGAGCGGGTTCTCGTTCGACGAGAGCTTGATCGCCTTGCGGCCGTCATCGGTCTTGGAGCGCCCGGGCACATAGGGGGCGATCTCCATGATCCAGGGCATGGGCCGGGGCTTGAGGGGTGCGTTCATGGGCGGGCGATGGCCGAAGCGGGTAAGAATGGCAAGGTTTGCGCAATCGCTCCATGCTAGGCCGCGCATGGAACAGGGGATGATCGATGCGTGGAAGCGAAACGCTGTGGCGCGCGCTGGAGCTGGCGCGGCGGGATGACCTGGCGGCGCGGGGCGAAGCGCCGCCACGCCCGGGCCATGGCGGGATCGGGCGCCGCGCATTGCTCCAGGGCATGGCGGCGAGTGGCGTCGCGGCCGGACTTCCCGTGCCCGCGCTCGCGCTTCCGCCGTCGGGCCGGGTCGCGATCGTCGGCGGCGGGATCGCCGGGCTCTCGGCGCTGCACCACCTGGCAAAGGAGGGCATCGATGCGCGGCTCTACGAGGCGCGCAACCGCCTCGGCGGGCGCATGTACACCCAGCGCACCGCCGAGGGGCAGCTGTTCGAGGCGGGCGGCCAGCTCGTCAATTCGGACCATGACGACATCCATGCGCTGGCGAGGGAATTCGCGGTGCCGCTGATCGACCGCAAATCCGGTCCGCATCACTCGGTCGTGCTCGCCGACGGCGCGGTCGCGTCGCAGGCGGAGCTGGCGCGGCTCCTCGGCCCGCTCGCCGCGCGGATCGCACGTGATTCCGAAGCGGTCGACGCCAATCCGCGTGCCGCCGCGGTGATCGACCGGCTGTCAGTCGCGCAATATCTGGACCGTCACGCCGAGCTGATCCGCGATCCGCGCATCCGCGCGCTGATCGAATCGAGCATCCGCACCGAGTACGGCGCCGAGCCGCACCAGGCCTCGGCACTGCAACTGATCTTCAACCTGCCCACCGTGAAGGGCGAGCATGTCGAGGTACTTGCCGGCAGCGACGAGCGCTACGTGATTGCGGGGGGCTCGGGCCGGCTGGCCGAGGCGATCGCGCAGGCGCATCGCGACCGGATCGAGACCGGGCGGCGGTTGCGCGCGATCCGCGAGACGGGCGGCGGGATGCGGCTTGAGTTTCTGGACGGCGCCAGCGTCGAGGCCGACATGGTGATCGTCGCGGTCCCCGCTCCGCTCCTGCGCCAGATCGACTTCGCCGTTCCGCTCCCCGCGCGCTGGCGCGAGTTCGTGGCGCAGGCCGATCTCGGCCGGAACGAGAAGGTGCAGGTCACGACCTCGGCGACTCCTTGGACGGAGGTGCTCGGCACCGGCGGCGAGCTGTGGGACACCGCCTCGCCCTATTCGCTCGGCTGGGACGGCACGCTCAAGGGTGTGGACGGCGGCAAGCCGGTGTGGAACTGGTTCCTCGGCGGGTATCAGGTCGCGGCCGCCACCGCCGCACCCGACGCCCTAGCCGCAGCGCTCGCGCAACGCTCCGAGCCTGCCATTCCCGGTATCGCCCAAGCGGTGGCGGGCGGCATGGTTCGCCGCACCAACTGGTGCAACGACGCGCTGACGCTCGGCGCCTATACCAACAGCGCGCCGGGCCAGCTCACGCGCTTCGGCCCGCTGTTCTGGATCGAGTCCGACGATGCAGGCGAGCGCCAACAGGCCATCGCCGGCCGCCTGATCTTCGCGGGCGAGCACGTCTCGGACGCGTGGGTCGGCTTCATGAACGGTGGCGCGCAGACCGGCCGACTCGCGGCGCAAGCGGTGATCACCGCGCGGTCCCGCCGCCGCGCCGCTTGAACGCGAGCCTCCGCATCCCTAGTCAGACGCGCATGTCCGACGACCAGCGTTTCGGCCTATCGCGTCACGTCACCCTGCCCGGGCCGCTGCGGCTCGACGGCGGCGTGCTGCTCTCGCCCGTCGAAATCGCCTACGAGACTTACGGCGATCTCGCGCCCGACGGCGGCAACGCGATCCTGATCTGCCATGCGCTGACCGGCGACCAGCATGTCGCTTCGCCGCATCCGGTGACGGGCAAGCCCGGCTGGTGGACGCGGATGGTGGGGCCGGGCAAGCCGGTCGATCCCGAGCGGCATTTCATCGTCTGCGCCAATGTGCTGGGCAGCTGCATGGGTACGTCAGGGCCGGCGACGGTCAACCCGGCGACCGGCCAGCCCTGGGGCATGAGCTTCCCGGTCATCACGATCCGCGACATGGTCCGCGCACAGGCGATGCTGCTCGACCATCTCGGCGTCGGGCGGCTGAAGGCCGTGGTCGGCGGATCGATGGGGGGCATGCAGGCGCTGAGCTGGCCCGCGACCTTTCCAGACCGGGTCGAGGCCGCTGTGGTGATCGCCTCCACCGCGCGCCACTCCGCGCAGAACATCGCCTTCCACGAGGTCGGCCGCCAGGCGGTGATGGCCGATCCGCGCTGGAACGGTGGCGCCTATTATGACGGCGAGCCGCCCGCCGCGGGCCTCGCGGTGGCACGCATGGCGGCGCATATCACTTATCTCTCCGAAGCGGGGCTGACCGAGAAGTTCGGCCGCCGGCTGCAGGCGCGTGAGGCCAAGTCGTTCGGCTTCGACGCCGATTTCCAGATCGAGAGCTATCTGCGTCATCAGGGGCTGAGCTTCGTCGACCGCTTCGATGCAAACGCCTATCTCTACATCACCCGTGCGATGGACTATTTCGATTTGGCCGAGGAGCATGGCGGCACGCTTGCCAACGCATTCCGCGAGACCAGAGCGCGCTTCTGCCTGGTCAGCTTCGACACCGACTGGCTCTACCCGACCCGCGAATCCCGCGCGATCGTCCATGCGCTCAATGCCGCCGGCGCGCCGGTCAGCTTCGTCGAGCTGTCCTCGCCGTTCGGCCATGACGCGTTCCTGCTCGAGGCGCCCCAGCTCAACCGCGTGGTCGACGGCTTCCTGAGGGCGGGCCGATGACGGACGGCTATGACGTCGGCCTCGATCCGGCGCGGCTTCAGCTCGACGTGATCCACGGCTTCATCGCCCAGACCTATTGGGCGCGGGACATCCCGCGCGAGACCATGGCGCGGGCGATCGCCAACTCGGTCTGCGTCGGCGCCTATCGCGGCGACGCGCAGGTCGGCTTCGCGCGCGCCGTCACCGACCGTGCGACCTTCGCCTATCTCGCCGACGTCTTCGTGCTGCCCGAGCACGGCGGCAAGGGGCTGGCCAAGGCGATGGTGCTGGCGTTGCACGAACACCCGGAGCTGCGGAACCTGCGCCGCTGGATGCTGGCGACCCGCGACGCGCATCGCGTCTATGCCGCTCTGGGCTGGGCGCCGATCGCCGATCCCGAATTGTTCATGCAGCGCCACGATCCGGACGTCTATCGGCGGGGTACGGCATGACCGGCCTCCGCCCCGACCTCGCGATCATCGCCGCCAATGTGAGCCCGGGCAGCCGCGTGCTCGATGTCGGCTGCGGCGACGGCGCGCTGATGGCGGCGCTGCGTGACGAGCGGCAATGCGATGCGCGCGGGCTCGAGATCGATCCGGCCAATGTCGCCGCCGCGGTCGGGCGCGGCCTGTCGGTGATCCAGGGCGATGCCGATCGCGACCTCGCCGACTATCCCGACGCCAGCTTCGACTATGCGATCCTCAGCCAGACGCTGCAGACCACGATGTACCCGCATCACGTGCTCGATCACCTGTTGCGGATCGGCGAGCGGGCGGTCGTCTCCTTCCCCAATTTCGCGCACTGGCGCGTGCGGTTGTCGCTGCTGTGGGGCGGGCGGATGCCGGTGACTCGGCTGCTGCCCGTCGCCTGGTACGAGACGCCCAACATCCATCACGTCACCGTGGACGATTTCCGCGCCTATGTCCGCGAGCGCGGCATCACGGTCGAGCAGGCCTGGTTCCTGTCGAACGGCGAGCGCACCACATCGGCGGCGGCGAACTTCCTCGCCGAGCATGCGGTGTTCCTGCTGCGGCGCTAGCTTTTCGACCAAGCGCTGATGACGGCGACGGTTTCGCCCGTTACCACTCCCGTCCGCAACAGGTTTCAGGGGGCTTCTCGCATGCGTCACTCGGTCGCCGGCGTCCTCGCCGCGCTCTTCGTTCTCGGCCAGGCCCAGGCGCAACAGCAGCAGAACCCGCGTCCGGTCGAGCAGACCGAAGCCCCCGAGGACAAGGCGACGGATCCTGACAAGCAGCCGCTCCCCGTGCCCCAGCCCGGCGCGACCCCTGTCGCCTCGGCTTCGCCCGCGCCCGCGCCCAAGGCCGAGAAGCCCAAATGGGACGTCAACGCGCCCGCCGGTGCGGTGCTGCGCCAGGCGCGCATCGATACCGACGAGGGCACCTGGATGGATGTCGACGTCAGCCCGGACGGCCGCAGCCTCGCCTTCACCCTGCTTGGCGACATCTACACCATGCCGATCGCCGGCGGCACGCCGACCCGCATCGCCGAGGGGCTCGCCTGGGAGGTGCAGCCGCGCTTCTCGCCCGACGGCCGCCGCATCGCCTTCACCTCCGATCGCGGAGGCGGCGACAATATCTGGATCATGAACGCCGACGGCAGCGACAAGCGCCAGCTGACCAAGGAGGATTTCCGCCTCCTTAACCAGCCGAGCTGGTCGCCCGATGGCCAGTATCTCGTCGCCAAGAAGCATTTCACCACCGGCCGCTCGCTCGGCACCGGCGAGGTGTGGCTCTACCATGTCTCGGGCGGCAGCGGCGTCCGGCTGGTCAAGCGCGTCAACGAGAGGCACCAGAAGGAGCTGGGCGAGCCGGTCTATGCCGCCGACGGCAAGTCGGTCTTCTTCACGCGCAACATCACGCCCGGCCCGATCTTCGAATATGCGCAGGATTCGAACACCAACCTCTTCAACATCGAGCGCTACGACCTCGAGACCGGCGAGACGACCACCGCCGTGAGCGGCCTTGGCGGTTCGGTGCGCCCCACGCCCTCGCCCGACGGCACCAAGATCGCATTTGTCCGCCGCGAGGCGACCAAGTCGAAGCTCTACGTCAAGGACCTGGTTTCGGGCGAAGAGCGCAAGATCTACGACGCGCTCGACCAGGACGTGCAGGAGACCTGGGCGGTCACCGGCGTCTATCCCAACATGGACTGGACGCCCGACGGCAAGTCGATCGTGTTCTGGGCCGGCGGCAAGCTCCGCCGCGTCGGTGCCGACGGCGCGAACGCCGCGGTGATCCCGTTCCACGTTGCCGACACCCGCGCGGTCGCCGGCGCGCCGCATCCCCAGATCGAGGTGGCGCCGGCGAGCTTCACGACCAAGATGACTCGCTTCGCCGCGGTGTCGCCCGATGGCGGCCGGGTGGTGTTCGAGGAGCTGGGCAAGCTGTGGATCCGACCAGTGTCGGGCGGCGCGCCTCGGCGGCTGACCAGCCTGGCAGATGACGCCGGGTTCGAGCTCTACCCGTCCTGGTCGCGCGACGGCCGTTCGATCGTGTTCGTCGAGTGGAGCGACGCGAAGCTCGGCCGCATCCGCACCGTTTCTGCCACGGGCGGCGCGGCACGCGACGTGACGACTCAGCCCGGCCTCTACGCGCGGCCACATTTCTCGCCCGACGGCCGCACCATCGTGTTCGAGAAGGCGGCAGGCGGCGGTCTCACCGCGCCCGGCTGGTCGAACGACCCTGGCGTCTATCGCGTCGCCGCCGCGGGCGGCGCGCCGCAACTGGTCGCGCGCGGCATGGCACGGCCGCAGTTCGGCGCATCGAGCGACCGCCTGTTCATGACCGAGGCGGGCGAGGACAAGCTCCAGCTCGTCTCCACCGATCTGAACGGCGAGAGCAAGCGAGTCCATGCGACGGGCGAGCTCGCCAACGACTTCATTGTCGCGCCCGACGGCAGGAGCATCGCCTTCCGCCAGAACTACCAGGTGTTCGCGATGCCGCTCATGCCGGGCGGGCAGGAAGCGGCGGTCGGGCCCAAGGCCGATGCGCTTCCCGTGGTCCGCGTCAGCACCGATGGCGCCGACTATATCCACTGGTCCGGCGACGGGTCGCGTCTCCACTGGAGCATGGGACCGACGCTGTTCACGGCGGACCGCAGCAGTTTCTTCGCCAACGCCCCGGGCACGGCCAAAGCCGCCGTCCCGACGCGCACGACCTCGCTCGCGATGGAGGTGAAGGCGGCCAAGCCCACGGGGCGTATCGCGCTCACCGGCGCGCGCGTGGTGACGATGGCCGGCGCCGATGGCGGGATCATCGACAATGCCACAATCGTGATCGAGGGCGACCGCATCGTCCAGGTAGCGCCGACCGCCGCGATCCAGCTGCCCGCGGGCACCAGGACGATCGACGTCACCGGCAAGACGATCATCCCGGGGTTGGTCGATGCGCACGCGCACGGCCCCTATGGCACCGACGATCTCGTGCCGCAGCAGAACTGGTCGCTCGTCCAGAACCTCGCGCTCGGCACGACCACGATCCACGACCCTTCGAGCCAGGCGAGCCTCGTCTTCACCGCGCAACAGATGCAGCGTGCGGGCAAGATCCTGGGTCCGCGCATCTTCTCGACCGGCGAGATCGTCTATGGCGCCAAGAACGCCGACGTCTATGCCGAGATCAACAGCTATGAGGACGCGCTCGCCCACGTCCGCCGCCTGAAGGCGCAGGGCGCGCATTCGGTGAAGAACTACAACCAGCCGCGCCGCGAGCAGCGTCAGATGGTCGTCGCCGCCGCGCGCGCCGAGAACATGCAGGTGGTTGCGGAGGGCGGCTCGCTGTTCGGCATGGACATGAACCTGATCGCCGACGGCAACTCGACGCTCGAGCACAACATCCCGGCCGACATCTTCTACCGCGACGTGCTGCAGCTGTTCGGCCAGTCGGACACCAACTACACGCCGACACTGGTGGTGAGCTATGGCGGGCTCGCCGGCGATCCCTATTGGCGCCAGGCGACCGATGTGTGGAAGAACCCGCTGATGGTCCACACGCCGCCAGCGCGGCTGCGCGCGGACACGATGCGCGTGACCAAGGCGCCCGAGGACAATTTCGTCGACGACGACAATGCCCGCGAGGCGAAAAAGGTCGCCGCGGCGGGCAAGCTGGTCTCGATCGGCGCGCACGGGCAGCAGGCCGGGATCGGCCCGCACTGGGAGCTGTGGTCGTTCGTGCGCGGCGGCATGACGCCGCTCGAGGCGCTGCGCGCCGGCACGATCGATTCCGCCAGGTCGCTCGGCTTCGCCAAGGACATCGGCTCGATCGAGGCCGGCAAGCTCGCCGACCTGGTGGTGCTCGACGCCGATCCGGTCGCCGACATCCGCAACAGCGACAAGGTCCACCGCGTGATGCTCGGCGGGCGGATGTACGATCCGCGGACGATGAACGAGGCCGAGACCGGCACCGCCAAGCGCCGGCCCTATTGGTGGGAATGAGGACCTGTGGCCCGGATGTCGCACATCCGGGCCATGCTACCCGTAGCGGCAACTCCCTGTGCAAAGGCGATTGACAACGTAGTCATAAAGAGGTTTGTGGGACGGGTGTCAGGAGATGTGAAAAGCTCCAGCGACGCTGTAACCGGTTACATCGCCGGTTTTTAGGGGAGAGAATGATGACGGACTTTCGCAGCAAGCGTTCGATTCTCGTTCGCGGGATTTCGGCTGGCGCCTTCGCCGCCGCGCTGATGGTCAGCACCTCGGCGTTCGCACAGACCACCTCCGCATTGCGCGGCCATGTCGAGGGGGCTTCGGCCGGCACGGCGGTCACCATCACCGATAACAACACCGGACAGACCGTCACCGCGACCGTCGATGCCAGCGGCAACTATTTCGTGCCCGGCCTGCGTCCCGGTACCTATCGCGTGGAAGCGCCGGGGATCGAGGCGGAAACGGTTGTCGTTCCCGTCGGGCAAACCGTCGTCTATGACATTGCGCCGCCGGCGCCCGCGAGCACCGGCGGCCAGGAAGTGGTCGTGACCGGCCGCCGCGGCCGCAACGAGGTGCGTACGGCGACGATCACCACCAACGTCTCTCCCCAGCAAATCGAGAATCTGCCGCAGAACGACCGCAACTTTCTGAACTTCGCGGCGCTGGCGCCGGGCGTCACCGTGTCGCCCTCGGGCAGCAATCGGCAGGTGCAGGCGGGCGCGGTGAGCCCAGACCAGACCAACGTGTTCATCGACGGGCTCAGCATGAAGAACCCGATCAACCATGGCGGTCTTTCGGGTCAGAATTTCTCGGAAGGGAATCCCTTCCCGCAGCTCGCGATCCAGGAATTCGCGGTTAATACGCAGAACTTCAAGGCCGAGTATGAGCAGGCCGGATCCGCCATCATCACCGCGGTCACCAAGACCGGCGGTCAGGAGCTCCATGGCACGCTGTTCGGAGAATGGCAGCCCAAGGCGTTCTTCGGTCGACCTTATTTCGATAGGCCGGGCAAGGCGAACAATCGGGACGGTTCCAGGGAGAAGCCGGACTATAGCCGCTGGCAATATGGCGCCGATCTGGGCGGGCCGATCATCAAGGACGTGCTGCATTTCTACGGTGCGTTCGAAGCGACCGACAAGGTCAAGCCGTCGGGGAATGTCGACTTGCGGCCGCCGGTGCCGGCGAACCTGATCTCCGAATTTAACGGCAGCTATCCGCAGGATTTCAATCAGAAGCTCTATTTTGGCAAGCTGACCCTGTTCGCCTCGTCGCAGGATACAATCAATCTCTCGGCATTCATCCGCGACGAATCCAACATCGGCGGCATCGGCGGCACCTCGGTGCCGAGCCATGGCGGCCCGATCAACAACAAGGTCAAGACCTTCCAGGCCGACTGGAGCCATCGCGGCGACAATTGGCTCAACGAACTCTTCCTTTCGTACAGCGTCGTCGAGAACGGCGCGCGGCGCGGAAGCGAGGGGCCTGAGATCGTGCTTTCGGCGGGCACCGACTTCGGCACTGTCGCGGCGCTCGGCGCAGGCAGCTTCGAGCAGAACGATTCCCAAAAGTCCTGGACAATCAAGAACAACGTTACGTTCTATGGGGGCGCACACACGGTCAAGGCTGGCGTTAAGGTCGCGATCAACAAATATGAACGGCTCGAGGACAATCGTAGCAACGGCGGCTATTTCTTCACTGCTGCGAACTATACCGGTTTCGATACGAGCACCCCTTATGGCGCGCGCATTAACGTCCTCGATTTCGAGCCGGGGCGCGCGAACAATACCCAGATCGGCGTGTTCGTGCAGGATGACTGGGCGCTCGACGATCACTGGACCTTCAATCTCGGTCTGCGCTGGGATTTCGAAACCAACGCCAAGAACGAGAATTTCGTAACGCCGACCGATGTCGCGACGGCGCTCCGGAACTATCCGGGCTGGAAGGCGGCCGGGATCAATCCCGAGGACTATATCTCGACCGGTGACAATCGCGATCCCTTCTGGGGCGCGTTCCAGCCGCGCATCGGCATCAGCTACGATGTGAACGGCGATCGGGACCTGGTCTTTTTCGCCGGCGCAGGCCGCTATTATGATCGCCCGCTGTTCATCACGTCCGGGATCGAGACGATCAAGAGCCGGCACGAACGCGTCGTCCAGGCCAATTTCTGCACGGAAGGCGGCACCGGGGGCATCGCCAATTGTGCGACGCTGCGCGCCGGCAATGGGGGCGTCCTTCCACGCGACACGTTGGTGTGGAACCCGGCCTATCGCGACGTCGAGGCGCTGCGCGCCGCGGCAGCCGGGTTGGGCACCGGCGGCGACATCTGGCTGCTCAATAACGAGACCAAGCTGCCCTATTCGGATCAGTTCAACATCGGCGTGCGCAAGCGGTTCGGCGAGGTCCAAACCGCGCTCACCTATTCGCACATCCGCAGCCACAACATCTTCCGCTTTGTGCGCGGCAACCGCTTCTCGAATGGCTGGTACAGCCGTTTCCTGCAGCGTGATGCGGGCGGCAACGTGATCGGCTGCACCGACGGCGGCAATACCTGGATTCAGGACAATTTTCCGGATGTGGACTATGCGGCATGCCCGGCGACGCAAGGCGATCTGGCCGGCTTCAATGGCAAGCTCAATATCGGCGACAATAGCGGCAAGGCAGTCTACAACGCGATCTACCTGACCGCGGAAAAGCCGTTCACCGCCAATTCGCGCTGGGGTTTCTCCGCTGCGCTTACCGTGCAGTTCGCCCGTACCAACGTGGCGCAGGAACTCGCCAATAATGACGAGTTCTACAATGGTCCGGCGGTGGACGCCTACGGCTGGGGGTGGGTGCAGGGAGTCGAGAAATATCGTTTCGTCGGCACGGGGATCTTCCGCGGCCCGTTCGATACGGTGATATCGGGCACGTTGACCATGAGTTCGGGTCCGGCGTTCGGCAACGTCATCTTTGGGCTGCCGAACCAGCCACAGGAGGCCTGCTGCTATGGCAACATGGGCGGCGTGTTCTTCCCCGATACGATTCTGGGCTACGAGACCCTCGACCTGCGCATCGCGAAGAACTTCAAGCTACCCTGGGGGCATGATCTTGAAGCCAGCTTCGCAGCGTTCAACGTTTTCGACACGGTCAATCGCAACTATTCGGCCTGGGGCGCCGGCAGCGGTGTCGATCCGACGTTCCGGGAAAATGGCACGGTCGGTAATGCGCGTAGCTTCCAGGCGGGCCTCAGATACAAGTTCTGATCTGCGGATAATTCGGGGGAGGAGGCCGTCGCTTCCTTCCCCATTTCCTTCCGGCGGGAGCGCAGGTGACACCCGAGCTGCACCGTTTTGGCCAGAGCCGGCAACCAGTCGTCACGGTCGACGGGATCACCGGCGACGTGGCATCGATCGTCGCCACCGCCGCCCGGCTCGCGCCGTTTCCGCCGAGCCAGACCTATTATCCCGGCCTGCGCCGCATCTTCACCCGGGCCGATGCCGACGCCAACGCCTATGCGCATGGCCTGCTCGAAGCCGCCGCGCCGTTCATCGCCGGCGCGTTCGATATCGACAGCTTCGACCTGATCGAGGCGAGCTTCTCGATCGTCACCGCGCCGCCCGAAGCGCTCGGGCCGCCGCAGCG
Source organism: Sphingomonas sp. (assembly GCF_039595165.1). GTDB lineage: Bacteria > Pseudomonadota > Alphaproteobacteria > Sphingomonadales > Sphingomonadaceae > Sphingomonas. The sequence goes on along the minus strand of NZ_JBCNMA010000074.1, from coordinate 792 downwards.
CGTGCCGCACTTCGATTCGACCGATCCGGGCTATGTCGCGCTGCTGCACTATCTCACGGACTTGCCGGGTACCGGCACGGCATTCTACCGCCAGCGCGCGACCGGGATCGAAGTGCTCGACGAGACCAACCGCGACACCTTCATCACCGCCGCCAAGGCGGAGAGCGTCGAACTCGACGGCTACATCAACGCCAGCAACGCGCATTTCGAGCAGATCGGCCGCATCGAGGCCAGGCCCGACCGACTCGTCATCTATCGCGGCGCACTGCTCCATTCGGGAATCATTCCCCACGGCATGAAGCTGAGCGCCGACCCGCGCCAGGGCCGGCTCACCGCCAATCTGTTCATCTACCTCCGCTGAGGACCCGGACGATGCTCAAGCATGCCCTCGTGTTCACCGCGCTGATCGGCACCGCCGCGGGCGCGCAGCCGGGCAAGCGCACTTACGCCAACCCGATCGACATCGACTATCGCTACAATTTCGAGCAGGTGAACGAGGGCATCTCCTACCGCACCGGCGCGGATCCGGTGGTCGTCCGGCACAAGGGCGCCTTCTACCTCTTCCAGACGCTCGCCGATGGCTATTGGCGCTCGACTGACCTCGTCGACTGGCAATTCATCACCCCCAGCCGCTGGGAGAATGACAGCTTCGTCGCGCCCGCCGCCTGGTCGGACGGCGAGCGGCTCTACCTCATGCCCTCGATGATGGAGCCGGGCGCGATCTACGTCAGCGACGCGCCCGAGACCGGCAAGCTCGACTATTTCGTGCGCCGCATGCCGCGCCTGCCCGGC
>NZ_JBCNMA010000073.1:0-16629 GCF_039595165.1 Sphingomonas sp. | reverse complement strand
GTTGGCCTCGCCGCTCGGGAACAGCCGTCCCGAGGCGAAGCCCAGCAGCACGACGAACGGCACGGTGACGATCGCCCAGCGCAGATAGGCGAGGCGCAACTGACCCTTGGACGCGATCTCCATCCTGGACCCACTAGCGGCGACCTACACTCCGCCGGTTGCGGCGCTCCCATCGCCGCATCCAGCTTGCGGCTCACTGCTTGGGGCGAACCGGTCCACTTCGCAAGCCTGCTGTAGAGGATCGGGATCAGGAACAGGGTGATCAGCGTCGCCAGGATGACGCCGAACACGATGACCACGCCGATCGACTGGCGCGCGGCGGCGCCCGCGCCGCTCGCGATCATCAGCGGTACCGCGCCCGCCGCGGTCGCGATCGAGGTCATCAGGATCGCGCGCAGGCGTCGTGCCGAGGCCATGCGGATCGCCTCGCCGATCGCCTTGCCCTCGTCGCGCAGCTGGTTGGCGAACTCAACGATCAGGATGCCGTTCTTCGCCGCGAGGCCGACCAGCATGACGATGCCGACCTGACTGTAGAGGTTGAGCGTCTTGCCCATCAGCGCGAGCCCGAGCATGCCGCCCGCCACCGCCAGCGGCACGGTCATGATGATCACGCCGGGGTGCACGAAGCTCTCGAACTGCGCGGCGAGCACCAGATAGACGATCACGATCGTCAGCGCGAAGACGAGGAGGATCGACCCGCCGGTCTCGACGAACGCCTGGCTCTCGCCGCGATAGCCCACCGCGATCACCTCGGGCGATGCCGCCGCCTGCTGCTGCAGGAAGGTCAGCGCCTCGCCCAGCGAATAGCCGGGGGCGAGGCCGCCCGACAGCGTGATCGCGCGCAGCTTGTTGTAGCGGCCGAGGTCGCGCGGGCCGGACACTTCGCGCGTCGTCACCAGGTTCGACAGCGGCACCAGCCCGCCGTCGCGCGCGCGGACATAGATGCCGGCGAGGTTGGCGAGCGTCGAGCGGCCCGCGACATCGGCCTGCACGATCACGCGATATTCCTCGCCGCGGTCGACATAGGTCGAGACGCGACGCGAGCCGAGCAGCGTCTGCAGCGCCTGGCTGACGTCGTTGACCGACACGCCGAGGTCGCCCGCGCGCGTCGTGTCGACCTCCACGCGCAGCTGCGGCTTGGTTTCCTTGTAATCGGAATCGAGGTTGACGATGCCGGGATTGTCCGCCGCCGCCGCCAGGATGCGGTCGCGGGCGCGCGCCAGCTCCTCATAGGTGTTGCCCGCGATCACGAAACCAATCGGCTGGCCGCGTCCGCGTCCCAGCGCCGAGCGCACCTGCGCGTTCCCGCGCACCGCCGGCTCCTCGGCGAGGATGCGGTTGATCTGCTGCGCCACCTGCTGGGTGGTGATCTCGCGGTCCTCCCACGGCTTGAGGAAGATCGTGAAGGCGCCGTTGTTGAAGTCGTCGCTCGCGCCGAACCCGCCCGGCGTGCGCGTGATGATCGACCGCACCGCGCCGTTTCCGCCGTCGAGCATCGGCAGCAGCTTGGCCTGCGTGTCGATCATGTAGCGGTCCATCTGGTCGAAGCCGGTGCCCTCGGGCGCGGTCAGCTGCACCTGCGCCACGCCCTGGTCCTCGGCCGGCACCAGCTCGGCCTGGAGCGTCAGGAACCCGCCGATCGCGACGCCAAGGAACAGCACGACACCGATCATCGGGATCAGCGGCCGGTTGATCGCCCGGTCGAGCCAGCGCCCGTAGAAATTCTCCAGCTTCTGGAACTGGTCGTCGATCCAGCCGGTGAAGCGCCCGCGCTCCTGCTTCTTGAGCATCTTCGAGCACAGCATCGGCGTCAGGCTGAGCGCAAGGAAGCCGGAGAAGGCGACCGCGCCGATCATCGCCACCGCGAGCTCGCGGAACAAGAGGCCGGTCTGGCCGGCGAGGAAGCAGATCGGCACGAACACCGCGCACACCACCAAGGTGGTCGAGATCACCGCGAAGCCGACCTGCCGCGTGCCCTTGAACGCGGCGACCAGCGGCGGCTCGCCTTCCTCGATGCGGTGATAGACATTCTCGAGCACGACGATCGCGTCGTCGACTACCAGGCCGATCGCCAGCACCAGCGCGAGCAAGGTCAGCAGGTTGATCGAGAAGCCGAACAGCCACAGCACCGCGAACGCGCCGAGCAGGCAGATCGGCACCGTCACCGCCGGGATCAGCGTCGCGCGCCACGATCCCAGGAACAGGAAGATCACCAGCACCACCAGCACCGCCGCCTCGGCCAGCGTGTGCCACACGCCGTCGATCGCGCGGCCGATGAACTGCGAATCGTCCGATCCGATGGTCACCGTCATGCCCTCGGGCAGCGACGGGCGCAGCTCCTCCATCGTCCGCTTGGCGGCGTCCGCCACCGCGAGCGTATTGGCGCCCGACTGGCGCACCACGCCCAGGCCGACCGCCGGCTGGCCGTTGAGGCGGAACGAGCTGTAGGGGTTCTCCGCGCCCTGCTCGACCTTGGCGACGTCGCCCAGCCGCACCAGATAGCCGTCCGGCCCGCGCCCGACGACCAGCCCGGCGAAGCTCTCGGCGGTGCCGAACGGGCGGTCGACGCGCAGCGTGACATTCTGCTGCTGCGACTCGATGCGCCCGGCGGGCAGCTCGACATTCTGGTTGCGCAGCGCGGTTTCGACGTCCGCCGGGGTCAGCGCGAACGCCGCGAGCTTGGTCGCGTCGAGCCAGATGCGCATCGACGGACGCGCCTCGCCGCCCACGAAGACGCGCGCCACGCCGTCGATCGTGCTGAACCGGTCGACCAGGTTGCGGTCGACATAGTCGGACAGCTGCAGCCGGTCCCAGCCCGGCCGCGAGATCACCAGGAACATGATCGGCGAGCTGTCCGCATCGACCTTGCGCACCTCAGGCGCCAGCGCCTCCTCGGGCAAGTCCTCGGTCACGCTGCCGATGCGGTCGCGCACGTCGTTGGCGGCGGCGTCGATGTCGCGGCCCGGGCGGAACTCGATCGAGATGTCGGACGAGCCGTCGCGCGAGCGCGAGGTGATCGTCTCGATCCCCTCGATGCCCGACAGCACTTCCTCGATCGGCTGGGTGATGCGCGCCTCGACCACGCTCGCCGCGGCGCCGGTATAGACGGTCTCGACCGACACCACCGGCGGGTCGGTGTCGGGATACTCACGCACCGACAGGCTCAGGAACCCGACCACGCCGACGATCGTCAGCAGGATCGCGAGCACCGCCGCGAAGACGGGCCGCCGGACCGAGACGTCGGAAAGCTGCATCAGCCGGCCTTACCCGGCGCGGCCGCCTTGGGCGCCGGCTCACGCGATGCCTCGCCCTTGGGCCGGGCATTGCCGGCGGGGCCGGTGCGCACCGTCTGGCCCTCGGCGATCTTCACCACACCCTCGGTCACCACGCGCTGGCCGGGCCGCAGCCCCTCGACGATCTCGACCAGCCCGCCCTGGCGCAGCCCGGTGCGCACCGGCAGCCGCTTGGCCTTGCCGTTCTCGATCGTGAACACGAAGCTCTTCTCGCCCTCGCCGACGATCGCCAGCTCGGGCACCGCGGGCGAGGTCCGCGCCTGCGCCTCGATCGCCACGGTCAGCAGCATGCCGGGCTTGAGCTTGCGATCGCCATTGGCCAGCACCGCGCGCACCGTCGCGGCGCGCGTCTGCGGGTTGAGCACCGGATCGATCGTGTCGATCGTGCCGCGGAACGGCTGGTCGGGATAGGCCGCGGCGACCGCCACGATCGGCTGTCCGGGCTTGAGCTGCGCCAGCAGCGTCTCGGGCACCGCGAAGTCGAGCTTGATGCGGCTCACGTCGCTCACCGTCACGATCTCGGTGCCGGCGGTCACCACCGCACCGGCCGAGATGTTGCGCAGCGAGACCCAGCCGCCGAACGGCGCGCGCACGATACGGTCGGCGATCCCCGCGCGTGCCTCGGCCGCCTCGCCACGGGCGGCGCCGGCCAGCGCGACCTGCGCGTCGACCGCGCTGCGCGTCGCGAAGCCCCGCGCCTTCAGTTCCTCGAGCCGCTCGAGCTGCTGGTGCGCCTCGCGCGCCCGCGCCTGCGCCTGGGCGAGCTGGGCGTTCTGCGTCCCCGCCTCGAGCACCGCGATCACCTGGCCCTTGCTGACATAGGCGCCGTCGTCGAAATTGAGCCGCACGATGCGCTGAGTCACCGGCGCGGTCAGCGTCACCTGCTCGTTCGCGCGCGCCGTGCCCACGGCGTCGATCCGCTCGACGAAGCGCGCGGGCTGCACCGGCGCCAGCGTCACCAGCGGCGCCTGACGTCCCTTCTTCTCGGCGGCGTCGCCGCCGCCACAGGCTGAAAGCATCGCCGCGGCCACGGCAAGTGTAAGAATCGTTCGCATGTGAGTAAGCGCGCTATGTATACCGGGGAGGGAAGGCAAGCTTGTCACACGAATTTGTCGCAAAAGTGTGTCAAGCCTTGTGCATCGCAGCGGAAACACGAACCGCCGCACATCCCCGCTACATTCTAACGGCTTGCCCCCGGGGCTGCTACAGCCCGCGGCAATCGCTCGGCGCCGGCCGTCCCGCAAAGCGCGCGTCGATCCAGTCGAGCGTCTCGCGCGCCTCGGTCCGCGCCACCGTGGCGTGCTCGCCGCCCGGTATCCACATGAAGCGCACGGTCTTGCCCTGCCGGCACGCGCGCTGCGCGAAGTCGCGCACCACCGCGGGCGCGACGATCACGTCCTTGTCGCCGGTCGCGATCAGCACCGGAACCGGGATCGCGGCGGGCGACGGGCTGTTCTCGCGCATCAGCCGGCCCCAGGGCTGCTTCTTGCTCAAGTCGAGGTTGCGGATCGCGCGCTGCGCGATGGCGATGCCGATGATCGTGCCGAGCTTGGGCTTGGCGTTGAACTGCACGCAATTATTGTCGGCCAGCCGGGTCATCACATTCTGCACCGAGCGCGAGCCCAGGTCCGACATCGGCGCGCCGTAGTGCCGCGACCAGCTCGTTCCCGTGTAGGCGGTGAGCAATGCCCGCACGCGCAGGTCGCTGCCCTCGGCGAAGTTGCGCGCGAGATCGGTCGGCGGGACGATCGCCGCGATCCCGGTGAGCTGCAGGTCGGGGGCGTAGCTCGACGAGATCTGGCCGGTCCACAGCGCGGCGTGCCCGCCCTGCGATTCCCCCCACACCGCGTAGCGCGTCCCGGCATTGGCCTGCGGGATGCTCCGCGCCGCGCGCACTGCGTCGAGCGTCGAGCGGCCCTCGCTCTGGCCGACCAGCGCGGGGTGCACGCCGTCGGAGCCCAGCCCCGGATAATCGGGCGCGACCACGGTATAGCCGCGCCGGATCGCGTCCTGCAGCCCGGGGATGACGGTGAAGTTGCCGTCGCCCAGCGACGGCGCGCAGCGGTCCGAGATGCCGACCAGGCCATGCGTCCAGGCGATCACCGGACGCGGGGAACCGCCCGCGCGGCCGTCGGGGGCGATCACCATGCCGGTCACGCGGATCGGCTGGTTGCGGTCGCTCATCGTCCAATAGTTCACGCGCCACGCGCGCATGCCCGCCGGCGCACTGCTCACCGGCTGGGCGGAGACAAGGGTTCCGGGACGCGGCGCACGCTGCGCCGACGCGACGCCCGGCAGCACCAGGAGCGCCGCCGTCGACAGGTGAGTCAGGATACCAAACACACCACGCATGCCCTTCTGATATCAGACTCGCAGACGAAACGGAACCGCCGTAAATCGAACCGATTGCCAGCGATCGCCTGCAGGGCCATCCATTGGCAAAGGGGACAAGAGATGCCTGGTTTCGCGCTGTCGATCCTCCCGCTGGCCTTGCATCTCGCCGGCGCCCCGCCGGCCGCGGCATCCTGCCCGCGCCAGCCGCTTCCGCCCGCGATCGAGTCCGCCGCGCTGCCGCCGCTGAGCCCCCATGTCTTCGGAATCGAGTTCGCCGCCTCGCCCATGCGCGAATATCCGGGCGAGGCCTGGGTCGTGCGGCTCTCGCGCCGCAACGAGCGAAGCGAAGCCACGCTCGATATCGTCCGCCTGCGCCGACAGATGACGTGCAACCGCTACGATGTGATCGGCCGCTGGACCGCGCCGCTGCCGCGCGCGGACTATGCGCGGATCGCCGCGCAGGTCGCTCCGTTCACGGTCCCGCCGGCCGACATCGTGCTGCGCCGCGACCGCGGGCAGCACGGCGTGCTCGACGGCACCCTGATCGCGTTCCGGGCACAGGCGCCCAACTGGCGGATCGAGCGCGACTTGAACGCGGGCGATCCGATCGGCGCGCGTCTCGCGCCGATCTTCCACGCCGTGGTCGCGCGGCATGTTCCCGCCGCCGCGCTGCCCGATGCGGACTGGCGGCGCAGGTCCGCACCGGAGAACCGCTAGGCGTCGCGCCAAGCCCCCGGCGCCAGCCCGTCGAGCCGCCATTCGCCCACCCGCCGGCGTACCAGCCGCAAGGTCGGATGCCCCACCGCCGCGGTCATGCGCCGCACCTGGCGGTTGCGCCCTTCGCGCAGCGTCAGCGCGATCCAGCAATCGGGCACGCTCTTGCGAAAGCGCACCGGCGGATCGCGCGGCCACAGTTCGGGCGGATCGATCCGCTCGGCCCCGGCCGGCCGTGTCATCCCGTCATTGAGCCTCACCCCGCGCCGCAACGCTTCGAGCGCCGCCGCATCGGGCTCGCCCTCGACCTGCACCCAATAGGTCTTGTCGAGCTTGAAGCGCGGGTCGGCGATCCGCGCCTGCAGTCGCCCGTCATCGGTCAGCAGCACCAGCCCCTCGCTGTCGCGGTCGAGCCGCCCCGCCGGATACACGCCCGGCACGTCGATGAAATCCGACAGCGTCGCGCGCGGCGTGTCGGTGCCCTTGTCGGTGAACTGGCACAGCACGTCATAGGGCTTGTTGAACAGGATCAGGCGCGGCACGTCCCATGCCGTATCCGCGTTCCGCCAAAGGAGACAGGAAATAGTTCACGCGAAGGCGCAAAGGCGCGAAGAGAAGACCGTGGTTCGCGCAGAGGCGCAGAGAACGCAGACAGATATTGGTCCGGCGCGAAGCGCCCGCCATCGCCGACGCTTTGGCATGCGATGTAGACAGGAATGAGGCCGCTAACGCGGCAGGACCACGCCTCTGCCCTCTCTGCACCCGCGCGAACCCGAACGTCTTCGCGCCTTTGCGCCCTTGCGTGAACCACTTCATTCTTAAGCTGATCGGGCTTGCCTAGTCCCCCGCGAACCCGAACGGCGACACCCCCGCCTCGCGTTCGTTGACCAGCATCGCCCGTCCGGCCGGCGCAGCGCTCCGCTGCGGGCATTCGCGCGTGCAGGCGCGGCACCCCAGCCCCACCGGCGTCGCCTCCCCGCCGAAATCGAGCCCGCGCGCCGCCGCCAGACCCTTCGCCGCCTCAGCCGCCAACCCCAGCGTCACCACGAACCGCGCCTTGACCGCCCCTGCCCAGCCGCCCGGCGGCGACACGCAGCGTGACGAAGTGAACCAGCGCGAGCCGCCTGTCCCGGACCCCGATCCGGGATCCTCGAGCTCGACCAGCTGCACCACGCGCTCGTCGGCGCGCTGGAACGCGGCATAGGCGTCGAGCAGCGGGCACGGCACCAGTGATTCCACCAGGGGCGACCCGCTCGCCCCGGCGAAGCGCTTCGACACCTGCCCCGCGCGGTCGATGCGCAGCATGAAGAACGGCAGCCCGCGGGCGCCCACCCGCTGCAGCGTGGTCAGCCGATGCGCGACCTGCTCGGCGCTCGCCCCGAACCGCCGCCGCAGCAGCTCGAGGTCGTATCCCGTCGCCTCGCACGCCCGCAGGAAGCGGGCATAGGGCATCATCGCCGCCGCTGCGAAATAGCCGACCAGATGCCGCCGGTAGAGCCGCTCCGCCACCCGATCGGCAAACCCCGCGCCGCGCACCAGCGCGTCGATCTCGTTTCGCGCCTCGACCGCCAGATGCCGCCCCAGCGCGAACACCCGGCTCGGCGGGTCGAGCGCCTCGGACAGCTGGAGCTGCCGCGCGTGCAGGTCGAGGCGCGTGCGCAGTCCGGACAGCACCTCGATCGGCAGCACCCGGATCGCCAGCTGGTGCTTGACCCGCAGCCGCTCGGCCATCGCCCCGAACGGGTCGCTCGACGCGATGCGCAGTTCGTCGGCCAGCGCCTCGGCGGCGGCGTCGAGATCGGCGAAGTGGTTGCGCCAGCGCTCGACCTCGCGCCGCACCGCCATGCCCGGATCCTCGCCCTCGCCCGGCAACGCCGCGCCGCCGCCCGCGCCGCGGTCATAGGCGCGCGCGAACGCCTCCGCCCCGCCCGGTGCGCCCGCCAGCCATTCGGTCAGCTCGGCGCGGTCGATCTCGATATCGGCGAACAGCGGATCGGCCAGCCGCCGCCGCATCGCCTCCTCGCCCCCGCCCGGCTCGCCCGCCGCCAGCGCGCGCGGGTCGAAGTCGAACGTCTGCGCGAGGCCGAGCAGCAAGGTCGCCGACAGCGGCCGCTGGTTGCGCTCGACCAGGTTGAGATAGCTCGCCGAGACGCCCAGCATCTCCGCCATCGCCGCCTGGGTCAGCCCCTGCCCGCGCCGCAGCCGCCGCACCGCATGCCCCGCGAACAGCTTGCGCTCCGCCATATTCAACACGCCCCCATCGCGGTCAGATCAGTCTGTCAATTTTTTACAATGTATCGAAACATATGTCACGCGCCAATCACAGCGTGACCACGCGGAAAACAGGCCAGGCCTGCAAAACCCGCCAATCAGGAGTCACACAGGATGCACGAACTTTACAGGAGTATCACCGATGAAGACCCCCGAACCCGCCAGCGCCCGCCCGGTCTTCTCGACCGCCGACTTCGCGCTGCTCAAGGAAGCCGTCGCCGACTATACGCGCAAGATCGCCGACGACCCGCGCTCGGTCCAGTTCGCCAATCTCTACCATCGCCTCGGCCGTCTCGGCTGACGCCACGCGTCCTGGGGAGGACGATGCCCGCCGGGGAAACCCGGCGGGCATTTGCGTCATTGGGGATCGTGGTGAGCGCGAAGCCAGGCCGCGAACGCATCTTCGCTCATCTCACCCGCTGCTAGGGCAAGCATGGTGCGAATCGCGTCCGCCTTATCGAAAGCGATCGGGATGTCGTTCAATCGAAGAAACAGGCGCGCCAGCACCCACGCTGTTCGCTTGCTACCGTCAGCGAACGGGTGGTTCCGGGCAACGCCATAGGCATAGGCGGCCGCCAGCGCGAATGGATCATCCTCGCCATAGGCCAGCTTGTTCAATGGCCGGGCCATTGCCGATTCGAGCAGCCCAGTATCCTTGACGCCGGCCAGCCCGCCATGCTCGGCAAGCTGCCGATCGTGGATCGCCATCGCGATCTCCGCGTCAAGCAACCTGTATTCGGCCACAAAAGATCAGCGAGCCAGCACAGCTAGAATATCGCGATCCTCGCGCATGATCTCTTCTGCCGCTGTCATCGCCTCAGCGAACTCGGCATTGTGTGCCGAGAGGGTGAACCCGGTCGGCGCTTCGGACAGGAAAACCTCATCGCCAAGCGCCACGCGCAGGCGCGCGAGCACCTCCTTGGGCAGGATCACGCCGGTCGAGTTGCCGATCTTGATGAGCTTCAGCGGCTTGTTCATACGAATGTTATAACACGGTTCGCCATGCCATCCAACCGGCGTCAGTCTGACGCGGCACTGCCTGCCGCGATCCGCGCGTCGTGCTCGGCCTTGCCGAACGGGAAGCGCGAATAGAACCACGCCGCGCCCCAGCCGAGCACCAAGTAGCAGAGCGTGAACGCGATCGTCAGCCGGTCGACCGTCACCGCCGGCACTTGCCCCGGCTTGGCGCCGTCCGGGAAGCCCGCGACCCACAGGATCAGCCCGGCAAGGCCGATGCCGACGCCGCTGGTGCATTTCTGCACGAAGAACGAACCGGCGAAGAACACGCCTTCGGACCGCCGTCCGGTTCGCGCCTCGGACTGCTCGACCACATCGGCCATCATCGACCCGCCGAGCATGAACACGGAGACGCTGCACGCGGTGTTGACGATGTAGATGCCGAACAGCACCGGCAGCATCGCCGGGTCGCCCGGCTCGGGGAACAGGCCGGCGAGCCGCAGCCAATAGGGCAGACCGAGCAGCACCGGCGCCGCGATCATGAACACCGTCGCCGCCTTGCGCTTGCCCCAGCGCCTCGCGACCCGCGGCGCCATGAAGAACGCCGCCAGCACCCCCGCGAACAGCACCGCGCCGAGCAGCATGAAGGCCGAGGTCGGGAACAGCCACACGAAGGTGTAGAGATAGTTGGACAGCGCGAACCCGATCCCCTGCGCCGAATAGGCGCACAGCCCGGCGAGCATCAGCAGCGCGAAGGCGCGGTTGCGCACGGTCTCGACCAGCTCGCGGAACGCCTGGCCCACCGTCGTCTTCTCGATCTCGGGGCGCGGCAGCCGCGCGATCTCGTGGTGCGTGCCGAGCGCGGAGATCAGGATCGCCCCCGCCATCGCCGCCCCGCCCACCGCGGCGAACAGCCCGTAGCCCTCGCGGTTGAGCAGGCCGTTGGGCTGCCCCTCGCCCGGCACCAGGAACAGCGTGTACGCCGCGACCAGCATCGCGAGTCCGCCGGCCCAGCCGAACAGATAGCGATAGGCCATGATCCGCGTGCGCTCGTCATAGTCGGCGGTCAGCTCGGGGGTCAGCGCGACCGACGGCACCTCGTACGCCGACACCGCGGTGCGCACGATCACCGCAGTGGCGAACACCCAGCCGAGCATCGCCGCGTTGGGCAGCTCGGGCGGGTTCCACAGCAGCAGCCAGCCGACCGCGATCGGGATCGCCGAGGCGTACATCCACGGATGCCGCCGGCCCCAGCGGCTGCGCGTGCGGTCCGACGCCGCGCCGATCACCGGATCGATCATCGCGTCGAGGATCAAGGCCGCCATGATCGCCGCGCCGACCTGCACCGCGGGCAACCCGATCACCTGGTTGTAGAACAGCAGCAGGAAGGTCTGGAAGCCGGCGTCCTTGACGCCATAGGCGACCGCGCCGAAGCCGTATGCGAGCATCGACTGCTTGCCGATCCGCCGCGCCTGCGGGGTCGCCGCGCCTTGCGCCATGCCGCTCATCGCTTGCTCTCCCCCGCTGCCGGTCCGCATCGTGCACGCCGTTTTTTGCGGTTTCGGGTCAGCATATTGAGGCCCGTCGCCGCGTCAATCCGTCGATTTTCAAAATCAGGGTATGTTGCGAACCTCCGCTCAGTCGCTATAGCTGGGGCATCTTCAGGGGAGGATCGCATGGCGCTCGACGCCGAAACCTTCGATGCCTTGCTCGATACGGTACGCCGCTTCGTGGCCGGGCGGCTGCGCCCGCTCGAGGCCGAGGTCGAGGCCGCCGACGCCGTCCCCGACGACCTTGTCGAGGAGATGAAGGCGCTCGGCCTGTTCGGCCTGTCGATCGCCGAGGAATATGGCGGGCTCGGCCTGACCATGCTCGAGGAATGCCGCGTGGCGATCGAGATGGGCCGCACCACCCCGGCCTTCCGCTCCACCTTCGGCACCAATGTCGGCATCGGCTCGCAGGGCCTGGTCATGGCCGGCACACCCGAACAGAAGGCGCAGTGGCTCCCGCGCATCGCCAGCGGCGAGATCGTCACCAGCTTCGCGCTCACCGAACCCGATGTGGGTTCGGACAGCGGCGCGGTGAAGGCCCGCGCCGTGAGGGATGGGGAGGTCTACCGCCTCTCCGGCACCAAGCGCTTCATCACCAATGCCGACAAGGCCTCGCTCTTCACCGTGATGGCGCGCACCGGCGACGCGCCCGGCGCGCGCGGCGTCTCGGCCTTCCTCGTCCCGCGCGACCTGCCCGGCGTGTCGATCGGCGAGCCCGAGAAGAAGATGGGGCAGAAGGGCGCCAAGGTCGCCGACGTGATCTTCGACGATGTGCCCGTGCCCGCCGCCAACCGGCTCGGCGAAGAGGGCGAAGGCTTCAAGATCGCGATGCGCGTGCTCGACCGCGGCCGCCTCCACATCAGCGCGGTCAGCGTCGGCGTCGCCGAGCGCCTGATCGCCGACTGCGTCGCCTACGCATCGGAGCGGAAACAGTTCGGCAAGCCGATCGCCGAGCACCAGCTGATCCAGGCGATGCTCGCCGACAGCAAGACCGAAGCCCTCGCCGCCCGCGCGCTCGTGCTCGAAACCGCCGCCGCGAAAGACGAGGGCAAGGACGTCGTCCTGGAATCCGCCGCCGCCAAGCTGTTCGCGACCGAGATGGTCGGCCGCGTCGCCGATCGCGCGGTCCAGATCTTCGGCGGCGCCGGCTATATCGCGGACTATGGCATCGAACGGCTCTACCGCGACGTCCGCCTGTTCCGCATCTACGAAGGCACCAGCCAGATCCAGCAGCTCATCATCGCCCGCGAGACGCTGAAGCGCGGGGGATAGCAGACACAAGCCGTCACCCCGGCGAAAGCTGGGGTCTCCATCCACGGAGCGAATGGCCTGCCGCACAAGACCCCAGCTTTCGCTGGGGTGACGACTTGGGAGAGAAAGATGGACACCAGCAACTTCTTCGACCTGACCGGCAAGACCGCGCTCGTCACCGGCGGCAGCCGCGGCATCGGCAAGATGATCGCGGAGGGCTTCATCGCCCAGGGCGCCAGGGTCTATATCTCCTCGCGCAAGGCCCCGGCGTGCGAGGAGACCGCCGCCGAGCTCGGCCCGAATTGCATCCCGCTCCCGATGGACGTCTCGACGGTCGAGGGGTGCAAGGCGCTCGCCGCCGAGCTCGCCAGTCGCGAGGACCATCTCGACATCCTCGTCAACAATGCCGGCGCCGCCTGGGGCGTGGCGTTCGAGGAATTCCCCGAGAGCGGCTGGGACAAGGTCATGGACCTCAACGTCAAGTCGCCCTTCTTCCTGACTCAGGCGCTGCACGGCCTGCTCAAGGCCCGCGCCAGCTTCGACGCGCCGTCCAAGGTGATCAACATCACCTCGATCGACGGCCTGCGCCTCAACCCGTGGGAGACCTACAGCTACCACGCCTCCAAGGCGGCCCTGATCTACCTCACCAAGCGCATGGCCGCCCGGCTGATCCGCGACGGCATCATCGTCACGTCGCTCGCCCCCGGCGCCTTCGCCAGCGACATGAACAAGGCCGCCCGCGACCATGGCGACGAGGTGGCGAAGCGAATCCCGATGCGCCGCATCGGCACGCCCGAGGACATGGCCGGCGCCGCGATCTTCCTCGCCAGCCGCGCGAGCGATTATGTCGTCGGCGACACGCTGGTGGTCGATGGCGGCCTGGTCAACGCCGCGCTCGGGGGCAGCATCGACGCTTAGACTTCCAATCCTCCCCCGCCCAGGGGGAGGTGGCGCCGAAGGCGACGGAGGGGGCGGACTTCCAACGCTTGTTCTGGCATCCGCCCCCTCCGTCACGCTGCGCGTGCCACCTCCCCCTGGCGGGGGAGGATTGGCCAGACCTTCCCCTACAGCCGCCGCCCCTTCACCCCCGCCTCCTGCCGTGCCAGCGCATACGCCCGCCGCACCTCGGGCCGCATCTCGCCCATGATCCATGAGCGCAGCATGTCGGTGCAGTAATAGGGGTCGGCGCGTGAGGCATGCGGCGTCACCTCCGCCCCATGCGCCGCGCAATAGCCGCGCGCCGCCCCCGCGACGCGCTGGCGCAGCACCGCCCGCCCCTCGCGGCTGTCGAGCCTCAAATCGCCATAGGTCACCCGCGCGGCCACCGCCTCGGCCCGCCCCTCGATGCACCCGGCGAACAGCAGCGCCGGGATCAGGATCATCACTCGCATCGTCGCTCTCCCTTTTCGAAGTCGCCGGACAAGCCGGTCCCGTGGCGCGGAATCCGCGCATTCGTGGCAGTCTTGGTGAAGTCCCTGGGTTAGGCCGCGATCAGCCGCCCGGCCCTCTCAGCGCGCGTGCCTGTCGCTCGAGGTCATCGGCCTGCGCGCGCATTTGCTTTACCTGCCTGAGGATCTCGGCGCGTTGGCCGGCATCGACCCCGGGCAGCTCCGCCGTCAGCTCGACATTGCGCGCCCCGCTCCGCATTTCGGAAGCGCCCTGCATCATCTCCGCGGCGGCTTGCTTCGCCCATTCGGGCGTTTCCTCGCGCTGCGGCGGCGCGGTGATGGTCACGCCGTCCGCGGTTCGCACGACCTCCGCACCACTCTGCCCCACAATTCGCGTCACTTGCTGCGTGGGCTGGGGCGCGCTCGCCACTTGCGGCGCGGGAACGGCCACCTGCATCGGCGCGGCGATCGGGGCCTGCAGCACTTGCGCCGGCCCACCGTCGACCACGGCCGGCGGGGTCGCCGCCTGGGACTCGGCCACGGGCACGGTCGCCACCGCGCTGTTCCCAGCGCCAGCGACCACCGGGCGCTCCGCCGCCGTAGCGCGCGCGATCGGCGCGGCCGCCGGACGAGGCGCCGAGGCCGCGCGCACCGATCGCTCCGCAGGCGCGGCGTGCACCAGCCTGGCCGCTGCCAGCGGGACCACCGCGATCGCGCACGCCAGCGCCGCCACCGGCACCACGCGGCTCCCACGCCGCTGCCGGTGCATCGCGATATGCGCGATCCGCTCGGCCAGCGCGTTGGGCCACAGCGCCATGCCGGTCGCGGCGGCACGCGTCGGCCGCGCCGCAGCGAAGGTCAGCAGCGCCTCGGCATAGTCGGGGCGCTCGATCCCGCGCACCGCCGCTTCGTCCGCCGCGGTCTCGCCGCGCCGCGCGAGCGTGCGGGCGAGCAGCCACACCAACGGGTTGAACCAGAACAGCGCCGCCGCGATCCGAGCGGCGACCAGCATCGGCCAGTCGAACCGGCGGATATGCGCGGTCTCGTGCGCCAGCACGGCATCGGCCTGCGCGGTCCGCGCGAGCGTGCTCGGATCGACCAGGATCCAGGCCGGGGCGATCCCCCAGCTGATCGGGGTGGCGACGTCGGACGAGACCAGCAGCCGCACCGGCCGCCGCAGCCGCGCGGTGGCGCGCCCGAGCGCGGCCTGCCACGCCGCGTCTTCGGCCCGCGCGCCGCGGCGAGTCCACCCGGTGAGGATCGCGATCCCCATCGCCAGATGCAGCAGCACCGCCCCGGCGCCGACGGCGTAGAACAGCGCCGCCCAGTCGATCCCCGGCTCCGGCGACGGGGATATCGCGGCCGGCGCGGCGCTAACCGCGACAGCGCGGGCCGCCCCGGCGGGCGCTTCCACCGCCGGGAGCCAGGCCAGGTCGAGCGGGGGCAGCAGCGACACCGCGGCCGGCAACGCCAGCAGCAGCCCGATCCCCAGACGCAGCACGAACACCCGCTCCGCCGCGGGCCGGCCACGCAGCATCCGGTCGGCGACCAGCGCCGCGCCCGCGATCAACGCCGATTTCCAGCCCAGTTCGATCAGCAATGGCAGCATCACTCCGCCTCCCTACGCGCTTGGTCGATCACACGTTGCAATGCCTCGATCTCGTCGGGCTCGAGCTTGGGCTGCATCCCGAGCAGCGCCGTCGCGGCGCTTGCCGCGGAACCCTGGAAGAAGGTCTGCACCAGCTTCTGCAACGCGGTCTCCGCCACCGCTTCCGCGCGCGGCGCCGGCGAATAGACATAGGCCTGGTTGACCGATTTGTGCACGACCAGCCCCTTGGCGACCAGCCGGGCGAGCAAGGTGCGCACCGCCGAGTCCGACGGCGCATCGCTCATCGCGCCGCGCACGCCCGCCGCGGTCGCTTCCTCCAGCCCGCACAGGATCTCGAACACCTCGCGCTCGCGGCGCGGCAACGACTCGATCATCTCGGCCTCCTGCTACGTTTGTAGCATGCTACAAATGTAGCAGCAACCGGTTACATTGATCGGGTTCGCGGGAGCCGCGGGACCGCTCCCGCCCCTCGCGCCAGCGCGCCGCTGGCCGCCGCGCGCACGATGCGCCGGAAGGTCGGGCACTCCATATGGCTCGGCGCCGGGCACGCCGCCGCGTGGCGCAGCCCGTCGCGCATCGCCTCCAGCCTTCGGATCAACACGTCCAGCTCGTCCGCCTTGGCGCGCAGCATGTCGCGGTCGATCGCCGCCATGCCGCGCGCGTCGAACATCGCCGCGATCTCGTCGAGCGAGAAGCCCGCCTGCCGCCCGAGCACGATCAGCGCCAGCCGCTCGAGGATGCCCGGCGCGAACACGCGCTTGAGGCCGCGCCGCCCGATCGAGGCGATCAGCCCCCGCTCCTCATAATAGCGCAGCGTCGACGCCGGGATTCCGGCGCGCCGCGCCACGGTGGCAATGTCGAGCGCACCCATGGGCTTGACCTCAAGTCGGCTTGAAGTGGCACGGTGCCGTTCCACCACTCCCGAATCAAGCGAAAGGACGATCATGACCGAGGTGAAGATCGAGGCGCTGGACCAGGTCCAGCTGTGGAACGGCCCGGCGGGCGAGGCCTGGGTGGCGATGCAGGCGCAGCTCGACCGGCTGTTCGCGCCGTTCGAGGCGTTGCTGGTCAGCGCGGTGCGCTGGCATCGGCCGGCGCGCGTGCTCGACATCGGCTGCGGCACCGGCGCGACCACGCTCGCCATCGCCCGCGAGCTGGCCGGACGCGGGAGCTGCACCGGCGCGGACCTGTCGCAGATCATGATCGACCGCGCCCGCGAGCGCGCCGCCGCGGAGCCCGACGCCGTCGCAGCGGCGTTCGTC
>NZ_JBCNMA010000072.1:0-16820 GCF_039595165.1 Sphingomonas sp. | reverse complement strand
CCGCTCGGATCATGCTGGCCTCCTTCTTCCCCTTTACAATTTTGAAATCCCCCTCATCCGCCGCCCCCGCCGCCCCCCCCCCCCCCGCCGCGCGAACCTGTTGAGTCTGTCAACTTCGTCAACTCCGCGCGAATGCGCGATAGTGTAAAGTCAGTGCAAAGTTCCAGCCCGCGAAGCCTCTCGCATTCCCTGACGCCGCCGCCGGACCCAGACGCCATATGCGATTGCCCTGTCCCTCAAGGGGAGGGGGAGGAGGCACGAACCTCACCTATTGATCACTTGCGCAAAAAAAGCGGCCACGGCGAGGGTTCGCCGCAGCCGCAGTTCTAGCCACCCCGAGAGGGGGTCTCGTGAAACCTCAGACCTTGACCAGCCGGATCGCGATATAGGGCTTGCCCGGCAGGGCGATGGTGGGCCGCGCCGGATCATGCACGTCGTAATCGTCCTTCTGCCGCATGCGGAACACGCCATCGACCGGGGTGATGGTCATGTTCCAGGTGTCGATGATATCGATACGGAAGGTGTTCTTGGGATCGCCGCCGCGGCCCGGCAGCACGACCTTCCACTCGGTCGGCGTCTGCGTGCCGAAATATTTGAGGTAATATTCGTGCGGCTTGCCGCCGAGATGATAGTTCCACCATGGCTGGATCGCGTCGATGCCCGGCGCCGGGCCTTCCTCCATGATCTTGCGCAGGAAGGCGAGGCGCGGCGCGCTGGTGCCCTTGAGCACCCCGCCTTGGCCGAGCCACGAGAAGTCGGGATTCTGCTTGGGATCGTAGGTCTCGCTGTGGCCCACATACGTCCCGCCGATCAGCCCCCACCAGAAGCGCTCGACCATGCCCTGGCCGTCGAGATTGCCCCAGCGCTTGTCCGAATTGCCTTCGTAGACGACCTCGTCGAACACCACCGGCTTCAGCGTCATCGCGCGGTGCAGCTCGGCGCGCAGGTCGTCGAGCACCGCGGCGCCGTTC
Source organism: Sphingomonas sp. (assembly GCF_039595165.1). Taxonomy (GTDB): domain Bacteria; phylum Pseudomonadota; class Alphaproteobacteria; order Sphingomonadales; family Sphingomonadaceae; genus Sphingomonas. The sequence goes on along the minus strand of NZ_JBCNMA010000072.1, from coordinate 15,849 downwards.
TGGACGCTGGCATGGGTGATCCACGGCTTGCGGTGGTCGTAATAGGTGTTGATCTGGTGGATCGAGCGCAGCCGGTCGTGCGGATCGGCGGCGACCAGGACCTGGAAGAGATGGTCCCAGTCGTCCATCGTCTTGGTCTTTACCGCGTCGTACTCGTTGGCCATCGACCACCAGACGTTGCGGTACGCGCCCCAGCGCGCGGCGGCGTAGCGGATGTAGCGCTCGTCGTCGGCGCGCTTCATGTCGTTGTAGCCGCGCTTCTCGTCATAGGGGTGGAACAGGATGACGTCGGCCTCGATGCCGAGCGCGCCGAGGCGCAGGATGCGATCCTCGTAGCGGCGGAAATAATCGGGATCGAAGCGCGTCGCGTCCCAGTCGCGCGGCCCCTGGCCGGTGCGGGCGAACGGATTGGTCGCGACCGACTCCACGTTCGGGAAGACCAGCATCCGCATCTTGTTGAACGGCGCGGTCCTGAGCGTTTCCAGCGTCTGCGCGCATTTGGCGTCGGACTGGAGCGCCCAGCTGTAGCAGGTCGTGCCGATCTGGCGGAACGGCGTGCCGTCGGCATAAGCGAAGTGATAGCCGTCGCTGGTAACGCGGACCGGACCGTGGTTGCCGGCGGTCGGCGCGACGCATTCGAAGCGGCCGCGCTTGTGCGCCAGCTCGCTCGCGCTGCTTTCCGTCTCCCAGCTCCACGCGCCGAGCTCGGGCGGGCTGAAGCGGACGCGGTAGGTGCCTTTGCCGTCGTAGAAGCCGGGGACGCGGATCGTCCTGCCCGCGCCCTTGAACACCGCGGCGAGCTCGACGTCGATGAACGGGTTGCCGGTCGCGGGCCCTTCGAACACCAGCTCGTGCACGCCCCAGCGCTCGGCGCGCTGGGCCTCGCCGCGCTGTGCGAGCGCGGGGGTGGCGGCGGCGCCGGCGGCGATCAGGCCGCTCTTCAGCATCTGGCGTCGCGATACGCTCACTGGACTCTCCCTTCGTTATGGATGGTGGAGCGCGCGGTCATGCCGCACGCTCGGCCTCGAGCTGCTCCAGGGACTTGCCCTCGTTGCGCGGCGCCCAGACGAAGCCGATCACGCCGCTGATCGCGAGGAAGCCGACCAGGATCCAGGCCAGCGTGGTGAAGCCGGTCGCGGTGAGCCACGGCACGAAGAAGCTGAACACGCCGAGCGCGATGCGCACGATCGCGAACATCACGCCCTGCGCGGTGGCGCGCAGCGCGGTGGGGAACATCTCCGAGCTCCACAGCTGAAAGAAGCTCTGCGCGCCGAACCCGCCGCCGACCGACATCAGGAAGACGTGGATGATCGCGAGCGGCAAGGTGAGCGGGAAGAGCGCGAGCAGCGCCATGCCGATGACCTGGGTGACGGCGGAGATGCCGAACAGCAGCCGCTGGTTCACCTTGTCCGAGAGCTTCATGAAGATGAAGAAGATCGAGGCCATGCCGAGCAGGAACGACAGCGCCTGGATCGCCACCGACATCGCCTGGCTCTGGTCGCCGACGGTGCGCAGGATGTATGGGAAGAAGAAGCCGTTGGTGCCGGCCCACAGGTTCCAGAACAGATACATGCCGGCGAGGAACGCCATCGACCCGATATGCTGGCGGGTGAACAGGTCCTGCCAGCGGCCGCGCTTCTCGGTCTCGCCGCTCTTCTGCGCTTCCACCCAACGCTGCGATTCGTGCATGCGCGAGCGCAGGAAGGTGAGCGCGACGGCGAGGATGGCGAGGTGCGCGAAGACGATGCGCGCGCCGAGCATGCCGAGCGGCTCGAGCGCGAGGAACAGCAGCAGCACGACGACCGGGCCAAGATACCACAGCACCTGCGCGACGCCGCTGTGCTTGCCGCGCTTGTCGTCGGGCGCCATCTCGGCGATCAGCGACCAGGAGGCGGGGATGTCGGCGCCGACCGCGAGGCCGACGAGGAAGAAGCCGATCACGACCATCCACGCGTTCACCGCGAAGACCAGCCACAGCATGCCGAACGCGTAGAACAGCATGTCGTACTGGTAGATCTTCTTGCGGCCGAACAGGTCGCACAGCCGTCCGCCGATCAGCGCGCCGATGCCGGCGGCGATCGCGTTGGGGCCGAATGCGCCGATCATGCCGACCAGGTCGGTGCTGAGGTGATAGGCCTCGACCCACAGCGCCAGCGCGGCGGCGCCTGCGACGATCGAACCGGCATCGATATAGTTGGCGAGTCCGGCAAGGATGGTGTTCTTCCAGTCCTCGCGGTCTGCAGCTGCGGTGCTCATGGGCTTGTCTCTCCCCGGATTGGTGTGGCCTGGCCGTTATGTCTGCGCTGCGGCTTCAGCGAAATCTCGAAAAACAAGGCGACGGGGGAGGCCGCTGCCTCCCCCGTCCAAGGGGTGCTCCGTCAGAACTTGAGGCGGGCGCCCGCGTAGAAGCGACGGCCGATCGGATCGTACTGGCCGTTGATGTTGCCCGCGACGCCGGTGAACAGCGGCGGCCGGTCGACGTCGAACAGGTTCTTCACGCCGACGAAGAACTGCATCTCTTCCATGACTTTGAAGCGGACCTGCGCGTCGGTGTAGATCACGCTGTCGATGCGGAAATACTTCTTGTCGGGCAGCGACCCGTCGGCGAGCACGTAGCGCGTCTGGAAGTTCTCATAGTCCAGATATTGCGGGCCGATATATTCGGCGCTGACGGTGAAGCCGACCGTGTCGTTGTCCCAGCTCAGGCTCGCATTCGCGGCATCCTCGGGCGAGCCGAGTTCGCCCTTCGAATTGTCGAACGCGTCGCCCGCAAGCGGCGTGCTGCCACGCGCCAGCAGGTGCGTCCACGAGGTCGAGAGATTGGCCTGGCCGCCGAACGCGCGCATCGTGTAGGACAAGGTGAAGTCGAGGCCTTCGGTCTTGCTGCCGCCGCTGTTGACCAGCGCGCGGACGACCTGCTCGACCGAGCCTGCGCTGAACGCACCGCTCGCGGTCGAGCGGCGGGTGACGAACTGGCAGAAGTCGGAGATGCCCTGCGTGTAGCACTTGTTGAGCACCGTCGACTGCGAGATGCGGCTGATCGCATCCTTGAGCTCGATGTTGAAATAATCCGCGGTGAAGGTCAGCCCGCGCAGCGCATCGATCGACACCGGATTGATCACCACGCCCAGCGTATAGGTGGTGGCGGTTTCCTCCTGGATGTTCGGGTTCGGGGCGGTGACGCTGCCGACGCCCTGCTGATCGGGCACGGTCAGCGTGAACGAGCCGTTCGTCTGGATGTTGGCGAGCACGCCCGGGTCCGCGCGGCAATTCTCGGCCAGCGTGCCGGTGCTGGTGAGCGTCACGCCTTGGCACGGATCGGTGATCGAGATGATACCCGCCTGGGGCGCCTCGAACAGCTCGCCGATGTTCGGCGCGCGCACGGCATGGGCATAGACGCCGCGGATGCGGACGTCCGGCACCGGCGACCATTCGACGCCGCCATTATAGGCCCAGAAGCTGCCGACCGTGGAATAGTCGGAGATTCGCGCCGCGCCGCGCAGCGTCAGGTTGTGGAAGAACGGCACGTTGGCGAGAACGGGAACGACGATTTCGCCATAGGCTTCCTTGACGCTGAAGTTGCCGACCGTGTCGGTTGCCTGGGTATATCCGTTGCGCGCCTGGTTGGTCAGCGGATCGAACGTATCGCTGCTCGACTCCTCGCGATACTCGAGGCCCGCGGCGACCTGCACGGGACCGCCCGGAAGCTGGAACAGCGTGCCCGAGAGGTTGAGCGCGGCGGCATGCATGTCCTGGAAGGCGTGCGCCTGATAGCTAGCCTTCACATAGTTGATCGCCTCCGCGCTGATCTTGCTCGAGCCGTCGGGATTGAGACCGAAGACGTTCATCGGCACGCAGCCCGACGCGCGCGCATTGGCGTCGAGACAGATCGCGTCCGTCGTGCTGCCGTTGCGATTGACGTCGTTGATGTCGGGAACGACCTGGACGGCGTTCGCGACGTTGTAGAGGTTGGCGAGGCCCGTCATCGTCGTGTCGGAACGGGTCGAGCCGTAGCTGTAATAGGCGTCGAGGTTCCAGCCGCCGCCGAGGTCGATGTCGCCGCCGACCGCGATGCGGAAATTGTCGCGCTGCGTGGTCACCGAGCGCGTTCCCGGCGGGAACATGGTGGTGCGGATCAGGAAGCTGATGTCCTTGAGTCCGTCCCCGGTACGGTCGTTGGCGGCGTTGTAGACCGCGTCGGACACGTACGGGTTGCGCAGGATCACCGAGGTGCCGTCGGGACGGAACACGCGATGCTCGATGTTGAAATAGCCGTTGGCGTTGCCGGGCGCGTTGAACGCGCCGAGCGCGCCGTCGGTGCGGAGCGGCGACGCCTCGAGGAAGCCCTTGGTGTCGACGCGGTTGTAGGTGCCCTCGACGAAGACGTTGACCTTGTCCGACACGTCGTAGTTGGTGCGCACGGCGAAGGTCAGCCGCTCGACCGGCGAGGCGATCGCGCCATATTGCGCGCGGTTGAAGCCGTCGGTCGCGGCATTGTAGGCGCGCACCGACCCATCCGGATTGATGATGCGGTTGCCCGAGCCCGCGATCGAGAAGGCGCCGGCCGGGCCGACGTTCGACGGCGAGTAGAGCGGCACGAACAGGTTCTTCGCCGCGGTCAGGTTGACGTCGCTGGGCGTGCCGACGCGCTGCGTGGTGCCGAGGCTGACATAGTCACGGGCCGCCCAGTCGCGCGCGGTGTTGAGGACGGTGCCCTCGCGCTGCCAGCCGGCGAAGAGCAGCAGGTTGCCGTCGCCGTTGGCGAAGTTGCGGCCGAAGGTGACGTTGGCCGAATAATTGTCGTCGTCGCCGCGCTCCGAGATGCCGGCCTGGGTGTTGAACCGGAAGCCCTCGAAGTCCTTCTTGTAGATGAAGTTGACGACGCCCGCGATCGCGTCCGAGCCGTAGACCGCCGAAGCGCCGCCGGTCAGCACGTCGACGCGCTCGACGAACGAGGCCGGGATCATCGCGAGGTCGACGACGCTCGAGCCCGGCGAACCGGCCACGGTGCGGCGGCCGTCGATGAGGACGAGCGTGCGCGACGGCCCGAGGCCGCGCAGATCGACGGTCGCGCGGCCCGGACCAGTGCCGAACGTGCTGGTCGTGCGGCTGGCGCCCGCCGAGCCGACGGCGGGGTTCTGCTGAAGTACTTCCTGGATATCGATCGAACCGCGGTTCTCGATGTCCTGCGCGGTGACCACCTGGATCGGCGACGGCGACGTCAGCGTCGGGCTGCGGATGCGGCTGCCGGTGACGACGACGTCCTGCTCGGTGGTCTCGGCCTCGGCCGCCTGCTCCGCGGGCGTCTGGGCGACGGGCGCGGCGGCTTCGGCCTCCTGCGCCTGTGCCGCGGTCGCCGCGAACAGGGTCAGCGCGCTGGCGCCGGTCAGCAGCAATCCGGTGCGGACGCCACGCGATGACTTGAGAGATGCAACTTTCATTTCCCCACTCCTTCCCTTGTGTTGTGTCCTGATCGGGCCTTGGGTCGGGCCCCAGTCCATGGGCGTTTGCCGCCTCTCTTCGTTGTTCCTTGGCTTCAGCCGGGCGGCGCCCGGTTCGCGCGGGCGACCACATCGGCCACGCTTTCGCGCCAGTTGTCGCGGATCGCGTCGCGCGCGCCGGACGCGAGCTGCGGTTCGAAGCGATCGGCCGAGGCCGCAGCGCCCGCGCCGGCGAGGCCGAGCGCTTCGGCCGCCATGCGCGCCACGCCGAGCGCGCTCGCTTCGGCGATCTCGGGCCGGGCGATGGCGCGGCCGGTCAAATCGGCGAGGAACTGCGCGAGCAGCGGATTGCGCGCCGCGCCGCCGTCGATCGACAGCTCGGGCAGGTCGATGCCGAGATCCGCGGCGATCGCGTCGAGCACGTCGCCGATCTGCAGCGCGATCGCCTCGAGCGTGGCGCGGGCGACATGCGCCGGGCGGGTGGCGAGCGTCATGCCGCTGAGCGTGCCGCGCGCCCCGGTCTGCCAGTGCGGCGCGCCGAGGCCAGCGAGCGCGGGGACGAACACCACGCCCGCGCTGTCCTGGACGCTCGCGGCGAGATCGGTGAGCGCTTGCTCGTCGGGCAGACCGAGCAGCGCGGTCGCGAACGCCGCGGCGTGGCCGGAGACCGAGATGTTGCCTTCGATCGCGTGCTGCGCGCCGCCGCTGGCGCGGCTCCACGCGATCGTGCTGGAGAGCCCGTGCGACGAGCGCACGCGGCCGTCGGTCGCCGCCATCAGCGAGCTGCCAGTGCCGATCGTCGCCTTGACCCGGCCGGGGGCATGGATGCCGTGCGCGTACAAGGCGGCATGGCTGTCGCCGAGCAGTACCTGCACCGGTGTGCCCGGGGGCAGCGCGGTGAGCCCCGGCGCGACCGCGCCGAAGCCGCTGTCCGACGGTGCGATGCGCGGCAGGATGCCGAGCGGCACGTCGAAGATGCGCGCGAGCTCGGGGTCCCAGTCGAGCGTGTCGAGGTTGAACAGCTGCGTGCGCGAGGCGTTGCCGTGGTCGGTCGCATGGACCTGGCCGCCGGTGAGGTTCCACAACAGCCAGCTGTCGATCGTGCCGGCCTTGATCTCGCCCGCCGCCGCGCGGTCGCGCGCGCCGGGGATCGAGTCGAGCAGCCAGGCGATCTTGGCGGCGGGGAAGAGCGGGTCGATGCCGAGCCCGCTGCGTGCGGCGATCTCGTCCCGCAGCCCGGCGGCGCGCAGCGCGGCGCAGCGGTCGGCCGAGCGCGCGCATTGCCAGATCACCGCAGGGGCGAGCGGGCGGCCGGTCGCCGCTTCCCAAAGCACCACCGTCTCGCGCTGGTTGGAGATAGCCAGCGCGGCGATCTCGCTGCCCGGTGCCGCGGCGACGAGCTCGGCGATCAGCGCGGCGACCGCTTCCCAGATATCCGACGCCGACTGCTCGGCCCAGCCGGGCTGCGGATAGGTCACCTGCATCGACCGCGAGCGCGAGGCCAACACCGATCCGTCGGGCGCGACGAGCAGCGCCTTGGTGTTGGTCGTGCCCTGGTCGATGGCGAGGATGACCGCACCGGACATCAGGCGGCCTTCGTTCCCAGCAGCTCGCGCGCGGCGGCGGCGATGCCGCCGGCGGTGAGGCCGAAACGCTCCATCAGCCACGATGCGGAGCCGGTCGGCAGGAAGCCGGGGAAGCCGAGCATGCGCATCCGCACGGGATCATGCTGCGCGCAATATTCGGCGATCGCGCCGCCGAGGCCGCCATGGGCCAGCCCTTCTTCGGCCGTCACGATCGCGCCGGTCTGCGCGGCGGCGGCGATGATATCGGTGTCAAGCGGCGACACGGTCGCGAGGTTGATCACGCGCGCGGCGATGCCCTCGGCGGCCAAGGTTTCGGCGGCGGCGAGCGCGCGGTGGACGAGCGTGCCGTTGCTGACGATGGCGATGTCGCCGCCCTCGCGCAGCACCTCGCCCTTGCCGATCGCGAAGGCCGCGCCGGCGGGGCGTTCGAGCTGCGGCACCGGCATGCGGCTGATCTTGATGTACACCGGGCCGTCATGCGCGGCGGCGGCCTTGATCGCCTCGGCGGTCTCCCACGGGTCGGCGGGTACGATCACGGTGAGCTTGTCGATCGCGCGCAGCCAGGCGACGTCCTCGATGCTGTGATGCGTCGCGCCGAGCTCGCCATAAGCGACGCCCGAGGAGATGCCGCACAGCTTCACATTCTGCTGGCTATAGGCGCAATCGACCTTGACCTGCTCCATCGCGCGCGCGGTGAGGAAGCAGCCGGCGCCGCTGACGAACGGGATCTTGCCGCCGTTCGCCAGGCCGGCGCCGACGCCGACCATGTTCTGCTCGGCGATGCCGACATTGATCAGGCGATCGGGGAAGCGCTCGCGGAACTTGCCGAGCTTGGACGAGCCGACCGAGTCGTTGACCACCGTGACGATGCGATCGTCATTGGCGGCAAGCTCCTCGACGGTGCGCACATAGGCGTCGCGGCAGTCGAACATGCCGGTGGCTGCGACGTCCTTCACTTGTCCATCTCCGCTTCGAGTTCGGCAATCGCCTGGGCGTATTGCTCGGGGTTGGGCACGCCGTGGTGCCAGCCGGCCTGGTCGCGCATGAAGCTGACGCCCTGGCCCTTGTGCGTGTCGGCGATGATCACGAGCGGCTTGGTGCGCGGCTCGGCGGCGCGGTCGAAGGTCTCGAGCAAGGCGGCATGGTCATGGCCATCGACCCCCACGACCTCCCAGCCGAACGCGCGCCACTTGTCGGCGAGCGGCTCGAGACCATTGGTGTCCTCGGTCTTCGCGCCCTGCTGCAGGCGGTTGCGGTCGACGATCACGGTGAGGTTGCCGAGACCGCGATGGCCGGCGAACATCGCCGCTTCCCACATGCTGCCCTCCTGCAGCTCGCCGTCGCCGGTGAGCGCGAAGACGCGATAGTCCGCCTTGTCGATCTGCCCCGCGACGGCGATGCCGACCGCGACCGGCAGGCCGTGGCCGAGCGGGCCGGTATTGGTCTCGACCCCGGGCAGATAGGTGCGGTTGGGATGGCCGTTGAGCCGCGACTCGGGCTTCAGATACGTGTCCAGCTCCTCCTCCGGGAAGAAGCCCGCCCCGGCCAGCGCCGTGTAGAGCGCGCCAGTACAATGACCTTTGCTCATCACGAAACGGTCGCGGTCCGGGGCGGCAGGGGAGGACGCGTTGATACGAAGAATATCGAAGTAAAGGACGGCGAGCACATCTGCGGACGAAAGATCGCCGCCGGGATGACCCTGGCCCGCTTCGACGATCATGCGGAGGAGGCGGCGGCGCATCCAATTCGCGCGCTCGCGGACGTGCGTAGCGCGCACCTCCAGCGTACGCGCGGCGGCGTCGCGACTCTCCAGCCTGACTGAGCTCATTCACCTCTCCTGACCGCCGGATAGCGGATGTTGAAACCAAACGCAACAATAGTCATATTATATGGATATCATTCGAAGTTTCGATTATCTTCGTTTTCTATCGAGCCGCAGCGAAATTGACAAGATATCAAAGCCGGGGCTAGGAGAAGATGCGCCGGCAGGGTCTCCAGCGGCGTCAACCACAGGGATCCAGGAGCGGGAATGTCGAGATCGTGAGCGGCGAACGACGCGCCCGGATGCTCGGCGAGGCTCGCCGAAGCAAGATCCTCGAATGGCTCCAGGAAGAAGGCAGCGCGCGCGTGCGCAGCCTGGCCGAGGCGTTCGGGGTGTCCGAGGTGACGGTGCGCCAGGATCTCGAAAAGCTCGAGACCGACGGGCACATCGTGCGCGAGCATGGCGGCGCGTTCCTCAAGTCGGTGACTCAGCAGGTGCGTGCGATGGCGCTGCAGCACCACGAGAACATGGAGGCCAAGCAGCGCATCGGCCGCGCCGCGGCGGCGCTGGTCGGCGACGGCGAGACGATCATCCTCGATTCGGGCTCGACCACCACCGAGGTCGCGGCGCAGCTCACCGGGCGGCGCGACATGACCGTGATCACCAACGCGCTCAACATCGCGCTGATGCTCGGCGCCGAACCCGGGTTCGAGGTCCATATGACCGGCGGCCATTTCAAGGCGCCGACGCTGTCGCTGTCGGGCGACCGCTCGGCCGACTATTTCCGCGGGCTGTTCGTGCAGAAGCTGTTCCTGGCGACCGCGGCGCTCGATCTGGAGGCGGGGCTCACCTATCCGGCGCTGTCCGACATTCCGGTCAAGCGCGCGATGATCGAAGCGGCGGAGCGAGTCATCCTCGTCGCCGATTCGAGCAAGATCGGGCTGCGCTCGTTCAGCGCGCTGGGCGGGATCGAGCTGGTCCATCTGCTCGTCACCGACAGCGCCATCCGCGACGAGGACCGCGCCGCGATCGAGGCGGCTGGCGTGGAGGTGCTGGTCGCCTGAAGCTTTCCGGCGTGCCGCGCGTGCGCACGCCTCCAAACCACTGGGATGAGGATCGAACCGTGAGCAATCAGAAGTACGGCGCCGGCATCTGGCACTTCGCGACCTTCGTCGATCGCTATGCGACCGACGGCTATGGCCCCGCGCGCTCGCTGATCGAGATGATCGATCTCGCCGGGCAAGTCGATGACTTGTCGGTGGTCGACATCAACTATCCCTTCGTCGATGCGAGCCTGTCGCTCGACACGGTCGACGAGGCGCTCAAGCGCAACAATCTCTCGGTGATCGGCATCACGCCCGAGATCTACACGCGCCAGTTCGCCAAGGGGGCATTCACCAACCCCGACGCCGGCATCCGCCGCCTCGCCAACGAGATGTGCAACGACGCCGCCAATGTCGTGCGCCGCTTCGGTGCGGACTATGTGAAATTGTGGCCGGGGCAGGACGGGTGGGACTATCCGTTCCAGGTCGACCACAAGAAGCTGTGGCAGATGAGTGTGGAGGGCATCGGCGAGCTCGCCAGCCAGAATCCCGACCTCAAATTCGTCATCGAGTACAAGCCGCGCGAGCCGCGCTGCCACATGAGCTACGACAGCGTGTCGCGCACCTTGCTCGGGATCGAGCGGATGGGGCTGCCCAATGTCGGCATCCTGCTCGACTTCGGCCATGCGCTGTACGGCGGCGAGAGCCCGGCGGATTCGGCGCAGCTCGCGATCGACCATGGCCGGCTGTTCGGCATGGACGTGAACGACAATTTCCGCGGCTGGGACGACGATTTGATGGCCGGCAGCGTCCACCCGATCGAGCTGTTCGAATTCTTCTACACGCTGCGCAAGAACAAGTGGGAGGGCGTGTGGCAGCTCGACCAGTTCCCGTTCCGCGAAGACAGCGTCGCCGTTGCCAACGGTGCGATCAGCTTCCTCAAGGGCATCGAGCGCGCGCTCGACAAGCTCGATTTTGAAGCGATGCAGGATGCGCAGGACCGGCAGGACGCGGTGACCGCGCTGCGCCTGGCGCGCGAAGCCTTGTTCACCTCCTTCTGACCGGGTGGCCGCGATGATCCTTCGCACCGCTGCGACCGCCATGGTCGCACTCGCCGGCCCGGCGCTCGCGCAGAGCGAGATCCCCAAGGTTCCGGCGTTCCCCGGCGCGGAGGGCGCTGGGCGCTTCTCCGAGGGCGGGCGCGGCGGGCGGGTGATCGCGGTCACGAACCTCAACGACTCCGGCCCGGGCAGCCTGCGCGCGGCGCTCGAGGCGGAACGCCCGCGTACGGTGGTGTTCAACGTCTCGGGCACGATCGCGCTCAAGACCGACATCGTCGTGACCAACGGGCGGCTGACGATCGCCGGTCAGACCGCGCCGGGCGACGGCATCACGATCCGCGACCGCTCGCTCAACATCGCCGCGAACGATGTGGTGGTGCGCTATATCCGCGGCCGGCTCGGTGCCGCCTCGGGCACGCAGCAGGACGCGATCACCATCACCAAGGGGCGGCGGATCATCCTCGACCATGTCTCGGCGAGCTGGTCGATCGACGAGACGCTGTCGGCCTCGACGCACTACGACAAGCCCGGCGACGGGGTGTGGGACCTCACCGTGCAATGGTCGATCATCGCCAATTCGCTGCGCCATTCGAACCACGACAAGGGCGATCATGGCTTCGGCAGCCTGATCCGCGCGGCGAAGGGCGCGAAGATCAGCTGGCACCACAATCTCTGGGCCAACCATCTCGACCGCATGCCGCGCCCGGGCAACTATTCGCTGCCGAGCGAGGACGACAAGGGCGCGCTGTTCGAGTTCCGCTCCAACGTCTTCTACAATTGGGGCAAGGATCGCTCGGGCTATAATTACGATGTGTCGACTCACGCCCAGTACAATTTCATCGACAATGCCTATGTCGCCGGGCCCGACAGCAAGGGCAATTTCGCGTTCGAGGAGCAGAACCAGCTCGCCCGCGCCTTCTGGTCGGGCAACAGCATGAACGGCGCGGTGCCGAAGGACCAGAAGACGCTGGTCACGGGCAATATCCCGGCGGGCTATTGGCTCGGCACGCCGCTCGATGTCGGGGCGGTCGCGGCTGACCCCGCGCCGCGCGCGTTCGAGCGCGTGCTCGCGGGCGCCGGCGCGTCGCTGGTGCGCGATGCGGTCGATCTCAAGATCGTCGCCGGGGTGCGTAGCAGGACCGGCCGGATCATCGACAACGAGGCTGAGGATGGCGGTTGGCCGGCGCTGCGCTCAGGCACCGCGCCCGTCGATGGCGACCAGGACGGCATGCCCGATGCATGGGAGCGCGCGCGCGGGCTCGACCCGGCCAGCGCCGACGGCGCGGCCGACCGCAACAAGGACGGTTACAGCAATCTCGAGGAATATCTGAACGAGCTTGCCGCCGGGAAGGGTGCTGCGTGATCATCTCCTCCGCCAATGATTTCCGCGAGGCGGCACGACGGCGATTGCCGCGCTTCCTGTTCGATTATGCCGATGGCGGCGCCTATGCCGAGGAGACGCTGCGCCGCAACGTGAGCGATCTCGCCGGCATCGCGCTGCGCCAGCGTGTGCTCAAGGACGTCGCCAGCATCGACCTCAGGACCAGCTGGTTCGGGCGCGAGGTCGCGCTGCCCGTCGCGCTCGGCCCGGTCGGGATCAGCGGCATGTACGCGCGGCGCGGCGAGCTGCAGGCGGCGCGCGCGGCGAAGGCGGCGGGCATCCCGGCCTGCCTCTCGACCGTGTCGATCTGTTCGATCGAAGAAGTCGCGCAGGCGGCCGACCCTTTCTGGTTCCAGCTCTACGTGCTGCGCGACCGTGCGTTCATGAAGGACCTGATCGCGCGGGCCAAGGCAGCGGGCGCGGCGGCGTTGGTGTTCACCGTCGACATGCCGGTGCCGGGCGCGCGCTATCGCGATGCCCATTCGGGCATGTCCGGTCCCAACGGTCCGCTCCGCCGCGTGCTGCAGGCGATGGGCAAGCCGGGCTGGTCGTGGGACGTGGGACTGTGGGGGCGGCCGCACATGCTCGGCAACCTGCTCCCGGTGCTGGGCAAGGACAGCGGGCTCAACGACTATATGGGCTGGCTCGGCGCCAATTTCGATCCGTCGATCCAGTGGAAAGACCTCGAGTGGATCCGCGAAGCCTGGGACGGGCCGCTGATCATCAAGGGCATTCTCGATCCCGAGGACGCGCGCGAGGCGGCGGCGATCGGCGCGAACGGCATCGTCGTGTCCAACCATGGCGGGCGCCAGCTCGACGGCGTCCTGTCGAGCGCGCGCGCGCTGCCGGCGATTGCCGATGCGGTCGGCGACCGGCTCACGGTCCTTGCCGATAGCGGCGTGCGCAACGGGCTCGACGTGGTGCGGATGCTGGCGCTGGGCGCGAAGGGCGTGCTGCTCGGGCGCGCCTGGGTCTATGCGCTGGCGGCGCAGGGCGAGGCGGGCGTGGCAAAGCTGCTCGAACTGATCGCCAAGGAAATGACGGTCGCGATGACGCTGACCGGGGTCAACCGGATCGAAGCGATCGACCGCTCGATCCTAGCCGAGGACAGGAAATGAAGCTTCTCGAAGGCAAGACCGTGCTGGTCACCGGCGGCTCGACCGGCATCGGCCGCGCGGCCGCGATCGGCGCGGCGCAGCACGGCGCGAACGTCGCGATCAACTATGCCTCGAGCGACGACAAGGCCGCGTCGTGCGTCGCCGAGATCGAGGCGCTCGGCCAGCGTGGCCTGGCGGTGAAGGGCGACGTCGCGCTGCCGGAGACCGCGACGGACTTCGTGAACAAGGCGGTCGAGGCGTTCGGCCGAGTCGACGTGATGGTCTCCAACGCCGGCATCTGTCCGTTCCACGCGTTCCTGGACATGCCGGTCGAGACGGTCGACCGCACCTTCCGCGTCAACCTCCACGGCGCCTATTACATGGTGCAGGCGGCGGCCAACCAGATGGTCAAGCAGGGCGAGGGCGGGGCGATCGTCGCGGTCTCGTCGATCTCGGCGCTGGTCGGCGGCGAGTTCCAGACGCATTACACCCCGACCAAGGCGGGCGTGCATTCGCTGATGCAGTCGGCCGCGATCGCGCTCGGCAAGCACGGCATCCGCTGCAACTCGGTGCTGCCCGGCACGATCCTGACCGAGATCAACAAGGAGGATCTCGCCGACCAGGACAAGCGCGACCGCATGACCGCGCGCATCCCGCTCGGCCGTCTCGGCGAGTCCGAGGATCTGGCGGGCCCGATCGTGTTCCTCGCCTCGGACATGGCGGCCTATGTCACCGGCGCCGCCCTGCTCGTCGACGGCGGCGCGTTCGTGAACCTCCAATAGGACTTTCCGCGTGTCGCTCGTCATGCCCGTCCCCGATGCCGCGACGCTGGCGCGGCGGGCGGAGATCGTGGCGGCGATGCGGAGGATCGTCCCCGGCGAGGGGGTGATCGACGACGCCGAGGCGCTACGGCCCTACGAGTCCGACGGGCTGACCGCCTATGCCCAGGTGCCGCTGGTGGTGGTGCTGCCCGAGACGGTCGAACAGGTCGCCACGGTGCTGAGCTGGTGCCACGCCAACCGGGTGAAGGTGGTGCCGCGCGGCGCGGGCACCTCGCTGTCGGGCGGTGCGCTGCCGCTGGCGGACGGGGTGCTGCTCGGCATGGCCAAGTTCAACCGCGTGCTCGACATCGACTATGAAGATCGCGTCGCGGTGGTGCAGCCGGGGGTTACCAACCTCGCCATCACGCGGGCGGTCGAGGACATGGGCTTCTATTACGCCCCCGATCCGTCGAGCCAGATCGCCTGCACGATCGGCGGCAATGTCGCCGAGAATTCGGGCGGGGTGCATTGTCTGAAGTACGGGCTCACCACCAACAACGTGCTCGGCGTCGAGCTGGTGACGATCGAGGGCGAGGTGGTTCGGCTCGGCGGGCGCGGGCTCGAGCCGGCGGGGCTCGACCTGCTCGGCTTGATCGTCGGGTCTGAAGGTTTGTTGGGCGTGGTGACCGAGGTCACCGTGCGCATCCTGCCGCGGCCTGAGATCGCGAAGGCCCTGCTGATCGGCTTCCCCGATGTCGAGGGTGCCGGACGCTGCGTCGCCGACGTGATCGCCGCGGGGATCATCCCGGCGGGAATGGAGATGATGGATCGGCCGGCGATCCATGCCGCCGAGGCCTTCGTGAACGTCGGCTATCCACTGGATGTCGAGGCGTTGCTGATCGTCGAGCTCGACGGTCCGGGCGCGGAGTGCGGGCATCTGACCGGCGAGGTCGAGGGAATCGCGCGGGCGAACGGCGCGGTGTCGGTGCGCGCGTCGGCGGACGAGGCGGAGCGCGTGGCGTTCTGGGCCGGGCGCAAGGCGGCATTCCCGGCGGCGGGGCGGGTGTCGCCCGATTATTATTGCATGGACGGCACAATCCCGCGGCGGCGGCTGCCCGAGGTGCTGACGCGGATGCGCGAGCTGTCGGAGCAGTACGGGCTCGGCGTGATCAACGTGTTCCACGCGGGAGACGGCAATCTCCACCCGCTGATCCTCTACGACGCCAACCAGCCCGGCCAGCTCGAAAAGGCCGAGGCGTTCGGCGCGGATATCCTGAAGCTGTGCGTCGAGGTCGGCGGCGTGCTGACGGGCGAGCATGGCGTGGGTGTCGAGAAGCGCGACCTGATGCACACGATGTTCTCCAGGGAGGACCTCGCGCAGCAGCAGCGGGTGAAGTGCGCCTTCGATCCCGAACTGCTGCTCAACCCCGGCAAGATGTTCCCCGAACTCCATCGCTGCGCCGAGCTCGGCCGGATGCATGTCCATCGCGGCCAGATGCCGTTCCCCGATCTCCCGCGCTTCTGATGGCTGCTTCTCCCGCCCTCAACCCAACCCCAACCGTCACCCCGGCCTTGTGCCGGGGTCCACTTCGCCGCGCCTACTACCCGCTGCTTCAAGCCCCGGCACTCGCTGCCCGGTGGACCCCGGCACGAGGCCGGGGTGACGAAAGTGTGGTGCGATGATCCGGCCCGCCAACATCGATGATCTCTGCGCGGT
>NZ_JBCNMA010000071.1:0-16863 GCF_039595165.1 Sphingomonas sp. | reverse complement strand
GGCAACGCCACCGCGACGAACACGGCGAGCGCGACGATCTTGACCACGACCAGCGCGGCATTGAGCGTCGCGCTCTCCCTGGTCCCGAAGCTCAGCAGCCCGGCGACCATGGCGATGATGAAGATCGCGGGCAGGTTGACGATGCCGCCGGCATGCGGTCCCTGCATGAGATCCATCGATACGCCCAGCGAGTCCCGCAGCAATGGCGCGGCATAGCCCGACCAGCCGACCGCAACGGTGCTCACCACCAACGAATATTCAAGGATCAGCGACCAGCCCACCACCCAGGCGATGAGCTCGCCGAGCACGGCGTAACTATATGTATAGGCGCTGCCCGAGGCGGGCATCATGGTCGCCATCTCGGCATAGGCGAGCGCGGCGCAGGCGCAGATCGCGCCGGCGATGACGAAGGACAGGATCACCGCGGGACCCGCCTTGCCCGCGCCGACCCCGATCAAGGTCAGTATGCCGGTGCCGACGATCGCGCCGACGCCCAACGCGACGAGGTGCGGCCAGCTGAGCGTGGCGGCGAGGCGATGCTCGGGGGCATGCTCGGCCGCGCCCTTCACCGTCTTGGTACGAAACAGTCCGCCCGCCATGCGATCCCCCTTTTGTTGCAGCTGAGACTGGTGCGCCGCGGTCCGCGCGGCGTCAACGGTTCATGCGACGGACAGCAGCGCGAGCGCAGGTTCGTTACGCCAACATCACGGAGCAGCAAGATGGACCGCCGCCTGTTCCTCTCCTTCGTCGGCATGGGCGCCGCGACGCCCGCGCTCGGCCAGTCCCGCGACGATGAATCCCGCAATCCGCAGATCGACTATGGGGGCTTCCAGCAGCTCACCGGCGATGTCCGCGCACTCCGCGCGGGGCGGCTGCTGCCATTTGCCCGATTCAAGGCGGAAGCCGCCTCGCCCGGCACGCTGCTGCTCGATGCCCGCTCGGAAAGCGCCTTTCGCGAGGGGCATATCCGGGGCGCGGTCAACCTCCCCTTCCCCGATTTCAATGCGGAGTCGCTGGAGGAAACGGTGGGCCCGGACGTCCACCGCCGCATCCTGATCTACTGCAACAACAATTTCTCGAACCGCACGCGCCCGGTGCCGATGAAGTCGCGCCAGCTGGCGCTCAACATCCAGACCTTCATCAACCTGGTCGGCTATGGCTATCGCAACGTGTGGGAGCTGGCCGACGTGATCGACTTCAACGATCCCAAGGTGGAGTGGGTGCGCGCCTGAACGCACACCCATCGCTCATTTCGCGGCGAAGCGGATCGCCTGCCCGCCACCCGGTGCGAGTGCCAGCGTCAGCTTGTCGCCGCGCTTCACCTTCTTCGTCTCGATCACATACTTGTGTCGCGTCTCGGTGTCGAAGCGCGTGTCGGGCGCGTCGCGGTAGATCTGCGCGGTATAGGTCTTGCCAGCGTCGAGGAAGTCGAGCGTGACCTCGAGATTGCGCGCCTGCTCGTCGCCGACCGCGCCCAGGTACCAGTCGGCGCTGTTCCGGTCCTTGCGCGCGATCGTCACATAATCGCCGACCTCGCCGTTGAGCACGCGCGTGTCAGCCCAGTCGACCGGCACGTCCTTGATGAACTGGAAGGCGTCCATCAGCTTGGCGTAGACCTCCGGCTCGTCGGCGGCCATCTGCACCGGCGAGTAGATCACGACATATTGCGCAAGCTGCTTGGCGATGGTCGAGGGGATGTCGCTGTCCTTCTCGCCCTTTAGGCTGAGGATCCCCGGCGTGAAGTCCATCGGCCCCGACAGCATGCGGGTGAAGACGAGGTTGGCCTCATGTTCGGGCGGGTTCTTGCCCTGCCAGGCCATATATTCCTGTCCTCGCGCGCCTTCGCGGGCGAGCCAGTTGGGATAAGTGCGGCGCAGGCCCGTATCCTTGATCGGCTCGTGCGGATCGACGCTCACCTTGTGCTTCGCCGCGGCGAGCACGACGCGCAGATGGTGGTTCGACATCCATTGCCCGTCATGCCATTCGCGATGTTCGGAGCCGTCGGGATCAACCCACCCGATCTGCCCGGCATCGGTGACATAGCCGGTCTTCACGACCTTCTGGCCATGCGCGGCGGACCAGGCGAAAGCCTTGTCGAGCTGTTTGTCGTAATGGCTCGCCGAGCCGCCGGTCTCGTGGTGGCCGATCAGCGACGTGCCCTTCTTCTTGGCGTAGGCGGCGAGCGCCTCGGCATCGAAATCCTCGGTCGGGCCGGCGAAGTCCATGTCGGTGCCGTTGCCGAACCAGTCGCCGTCCCAGCCGACATTCCACCCTTCGACCAGCACGCCGGGAATGCCGTTGGCCCCGGCGAACTCGATATAGCGTTTCACATTGGCGGTGGTCGCGCCGTGCTGAGGGCCCCGCGCCCAGGTCCACTTGCCTTTGATCATGTTCCACCACACGCCGACGAACTTGCCGGGCTTGACCCAGCTGACGTCGCCGAGCTTGTTGGGCTCGTTGAGGTTCAGCGTCATGCGGCTGCCGCTGTAGAGCCCGGCGGCATCGTCGGCGATCACCATCGTGCGCCACGGCGTGGTGAAGGGCCCGGTCTTGACGACCTTGGCCGGCCCGGCGCCGGGCGAGAGCTGCGCCTTGAACCGCGTACCGGTCACCCGCCGTAGCCACATGCTCGAATAGTCGATCAAAGCCGCCTCGTGGAACGCGATATGCGTCCCGTCCTCGAGCTTCACGGTGATCGGCGTGTGCGCCTGCCCGACCTCCGAGATCTTCGTGCGGTTGTAGAGATACTCGTAGCGGTTCCACTCGCCCGCCGGGATCCACCAGGCGGTGCCGTTGCCGGCGACCCCGAATTCGGTCAGCTCGTCGGCGATGTTGGCGTGCTTGAGGTTGGGCTGGTCGGGGAATTCGTAGCGGAAGCCCACGCCCTCGTCGAAGATGCGGAACACCACGTCCATCACGCGGGCCAGCGCGGTCGTCTCCTTGAGGCGCACGCGGAACTCGGTGTGGCGGTCGCGGATCGTCTTCCACTCGCCCCAGGGCTGTTCCCAGGTCGTGTCGGCGGAGGTGGTCGCCTGGCTCTCGATCGCGAAGCGGCGCTCGAGCTTGGGCGCGTCAGTGAGCAGGAAGCCGAGCCGCGACGGCTCGATCAGCGGCTTGCCGTTACGCGTGACGGAATAATGCGGCCGCCCGTCGCCGTCGACGGTCACCGTGACGCGAAGCTTGCCGTCGGGCGAAGCCGCGCTCGCACCGCCGGCCTCGAGCGCGGTGTTCTGCACGATTCCCTGCGCCAGCGCCGGCACCGCCATCATCGAGGTCAACGCTGTCATCGCAAGCATCCGCATGTCACTCTCCTGTTACGCCGCCATCTTCTCAGGCGATTTGTTCGAGCACCAGCCCCGAATAGGGCGGCAGCGTTCCCGGCGCGGCGCCGTTCACCGCCGCCAGCACGCGGAATCGATCCGGCTGCGCTGGATGCCACGCCAGCACCGTCTTGCCCAGATTGAACGCGCAGGTCAGCGCCTGCCCGTCGGCGGCGCGGGTGAAGACGAGCAGCGCATCGTCCGCCGCGAGCACCTCCATCGCGCCCGTGCGCAGCGCCGGATTGACCGCGCGCAACGCAATGAGGCCGCGTGTCAGGTTGAGCAGCGAGCTGTTCTCGGCGGTCTGCCGGTCCACCGCCTTGTCGACGTGATCGGGGCCGAGCGGTAGCCATGGCTTGCCTGCGGTGAAACCGAGATTTTCCGCCTGCGCCTGCCACGGCATCGGCGTGCGCACGCCGTCGCGGCTCAGCGTCAGCGGCCAGTTGGCGATCGCCTCGGGATCCTGGAGCTGGTCGAAGTCGATCTCGACCTGAGTGAGGCCGAGCTCCTCGCCCTGGAACAGGATGGCGTTGCCGCGCAGGCACATCAGCAGCAGCATCTTCATCGCAGCGAAGGCGTTGCGATGCTCGGCGTCCACCCAGCGCGACACCGCGCGCGGCGCGTCGTGATTCTCGAACGCCCAGCTCGGCCAGCCGGTGCCCGGCGCGTCGGGCCACGTCTCGACCGCCTTGCGCACCAGCGCCGGGGTCAGCTTGTCGGCATAGAGGAAGTCGAAGCCATAGGCGCTGTTGAGCCGCCCTTCCCCCTGCGTGAAGGCGTGCATCTCCGCCTCCGGCGTCGGCCCGCCGACCTCGGCAACGGTGAAGCGGCCGCCATAGCTGTCGGTCAGTTCGCGATGCCGCTCGAGGAAGCGGACGATGTCCGGATGGCTCTGGTTGTAGACGTGCTGCTGGAAGTCGAACGGACGCGTGCGCGGCGCGCCGGTATCGGGCGCCGGCGGATTGTCGCGCAGTTGCGGATCGTGCATCGAGAAGTTGATCGCGTCGATGCGGAAGCCGTCGACGCCGCGATCGAGCCAGAACTTCGCGGCCGCCAGCGCCGCGTCCTGCACCTCCGGGTTGTGCAGGTTGAGGTCGGGCTGCTCGCTCAGGAAATTGTGGAAATAATATTGGCCGCGGCGAGCGTCCCAAGTCCAGGCCGGGCCGCCGAACACCGACTGCCAGTTGTTCGGCGGCGAACCGTCCGCCTTGGCGTCGGCCCAGACATACCAATCGGCCTTGGGATTGGCGCGACTCGCGCGGCTTTCCTTGAACCATTCATGCTGATCGGAGGTGTGCGAATAGACCTGGTCGATGATGACCTTGAGGCCGAGCGCATGCGCCTTCGCCACCAGCGCATCGAAATCGGCGAGCGTGCCGAACACCGGATCGACCCCGCAATAATCCGCGATATCATAGCCGAAATCGCGCATCGGCGAGGTGAAGAAGGGCGACAGCCAGATCGCGTCGGCGCCGAGCGATGCGACATGGTCGAGATGCGCGGTGACGCCGGGCAGATCGCCGATCCCGTCGCCATTGGTATCGGCGAAGCTGCGCGGGTAGATCTGGTAGATCACCGCACCGCGCCACCAGTCGCGGCCGGTCTGGGCTGCCGGCATGCGCGAGGGCTCGCTCACTTGGCGCCTCCAGCGGCACAGGCGACATAACCGAAGGCCGGCAATCGCACCGTCAGGCTCCCCGGCGCCGCGGCGTCAGGCATGCACTGCCCGACCAGCGCGACGAAGCCGGAGGAGCGTACATCGACCTCGACCTGGCGGGTGATCGGTTGATTGCTGGTGTTGAACGCCACCAGCACCTCAGCGCCGGTCACCGGATCGAGGCGCGACACCGCGAACAACCCGGGCTTCTCGTCATAGGCGCGCGTCACCTGCCGCCCGCGTGACAAAGCAGGGGTCGCCTTGCGCAGCGTGGCGAGCTTGGCGATCTCGGCATAGAGCGGATGCGCGGTATCGAAGTTGGCGTCAGCCGTGGTCTGGCGCGTCCCCAACAGCCTGTTGTCGTTGTAGATCGCGACCTTGCTCGGGAACATGTCCTCGCGCGCGTCCTGATCATTGCCGTCGCCGACAAAACCCTGCTCGTCCCCGGCATAGATGGTCGGCACCCCGCGCAGCAGCAGGAGCATCGCGTGGCCCAGCCTCACGCGCGCCAGCACTTCCTCGTCGCTCGCCTTGGGGAAGGCCTTGCGCACATCGGTGGAGAAGCGGCCGTGATCGTGGTTGGAGATGAAGGTCGGCAGCCGCAGCGCCGCCTCCGCCCCGCCTTCGTACAGCGCGTCGCGATCGAACATCGCGGCGAGCACGTCAGTGCCCTTCTCGCCCGCAACGGTATGCTGGACCGCCGCGCGGAAGCCGAAGTCGAGCACGCTCGGGAGTTGATGCACACGCGTGTGCAGCGCGAGATCGCCGACGTCGCCCTCGTTCGCCACTTCGCCGAAGATATGGAAATTGGGAATGCCTTTGGCCTTCGCCCGCTCGATCATCGCCTTGGAGAAACCCTGCCAGAACTCGGGATTGACGTGGCGGGCGGTATCGATCCGGAAGCCGTCGATCCCGAACTGGTCGATCCATGCGCCATAGATTTCGACGAACCCCTGCAGCACGCGCGGGCTCTCGGTCATCAGGTCGTCGAGCCCGGCGAAGTCGCCCATCGTCGAGCTCTCGTTACGGAAGGCCGAGTTGCCGCGATTGTGATAGTGGATCGGGTCGTTGAGCCAGGCGGGGACCTTCACCTGCTTCTCGGCCGCCGGTACGAAGGTCGTGTACGCGTAGTCGGGATCGGTGAGCTTCGCGAAATTCTCCGGCGTCTGTACGCTATCGCCGAGGAAGCCGGGATTGATCGCCGCGCCTTTCACCCCGCCCTTGCGCTGATAGGGATAGTCGGCGCGGCTGCGATAGTCGCATCCGCTCGCCGGACAGTCGCGATACTGAATCACGTCGGCGGTGTGGTTGGTGATGATGTCGAGATAGACCTTTATCCCGCGGGCATGGGCGGCGTCGACGAACGCCTTCATCTCGGCATTCGACCCGAAATGCGGATCGACCCGAGTGAAATCGGTGATCCAATAGCCGTGATAACCGGCGGATTCCTGCCCCTTGGACCCCTGCACCGGCTTGTTCTTGTAGATCGGGCCGAGCCAGATCGCGGTGGCGCCGAGCGACTGGATATAGTCGAGCCGCCGGACCAGCCCCTTGAGGTCGCCGCCGTGGAAGAAACCCTTGTGCGCCGGATCGAACCCCGTGCTCAGGCGATCGCCCGTGAGGCCGCCCTTGTCGTTCGTCGGATCGCCATTCTCGAAGCGGTCGGGAAGCAGGAAGTAGAGCACCTCCACCTCGGGCGCGCGGGCGCGCAGCTCGGCCGGGGCCGTCTGTGCGGTCGCGGCAGTACCGGCAAGCAGGGCAAAAGCGAGGGCGAAATGTCTCATGCGATACTCGACTGGCTGAGGTTGGAGGGGGCGCCACGGAAGCGCGCGAGATAATCGGCATGGCCCGGCAGACGCGCGGTGTCGCGCCGATAGGCCTGCGCCACGGTAGAGAGGAACTGGTCGAGCTGCGCGTCGTCGAGCGTATCGGCGAGCGGATGCCAACGTTCGGGCACGATGCCCTGGCCGATCATCACCTGCACCCAGCCGGGCACGTCGAACAGCTCGTCATGGTCGCGCACGATGCGGCCCGAGCCGCGGAACATCGCGATGCGGTCCGCCAGCGGCTCGGGCAGCGTCATGTGGCGCAGCGCGTCCCAGAAGGGTTCGCCTGCTCGGCCGTTGGCGAAATAGTGGAGGATCACGAAGTCGCGAATCCGCTCGATCTCGAAATCGGACTGGCGATTGAACGCGTCGCGATCGACATCGGCGACCGGTCCGGCCGGGAGGAAATCCAGCAGCCGGGTGATGCCGGTCTGGATCAAGTGGATGCTGGTCGATTCGAGCGGCTCGATGAACCCCGCCGCCAACCCCAGCGCGACGACGTTGCGGTTCCACGCCTTGCGCCGCTTGCCCGTGCGGAACTTGAGCAGCCGCGGATCGGCCTGGGGCGCACCATCGAGATTGGCGAGCAGGGTCGCCGCCGCCTCGTCCTCGCCGACATGCGCGGAGGAGAAGACATAGCCGTTGCCGGTGCGGTGCTGGAGCGGGATGCGCCACTGCCAGCCGGCCGCGCGCGCCGTCGCGCGCGTATAGGGAATCAGCGGCTCGGCGCGCTCGCACGGCACCGCCAGCGCGCGGTCGCAGGGCAGCCAATGGCCCCAATCGTCGAATCCGGTCTCGAGCGCGCCCTCGATCAGCAGCCCGCGAAAGCCCGAGCAGTCGACGAACAGCTCGCCCGCGACGCGCGCGCCGCTCGCCAACACCAGTGCGGCGACGTCCCCGCGCTCGCCGTCACGCTCGACCTGCTCGATCCGGTCCTCGATCCGCGTGGCGCCGTGCGCCTCGGCATAGCGGCGCAGATAAGCGGCATAGAGCCCGGCATCGAAATGGAAGGCATAGGGCATCGCCGGCAGCGCGCTGTCCGCCGCGCGCTCGACATGCGCGAAACGGTCCGCCTTGGCCGCGACCGCATTGAGCACATAGTCGCCGAGCGGCCCCGCGCGTCCGGCGGCACGCGCGCGCAGCCAGTAGGGGTGGAACGGCAGCAGCCCCAGCCCGCGTCCGACCACGCCGAACGCGTGCATGTAGCGCTCGCCCGGCGCGCCCCAGCCGTCGAACTCGATGCCGAGCTTCCACGTGCCGTGCGTCTCGCGCAGGAACTCGGCCTCGTCGATGCCGAGCGCCTGGTTGAACAGGCGGATCATCGGGATCGTCGCCTCGCCCACCCCGACCGTGCCGATCTCCTCGGACTCGACCAGCGTGATACGCCAGCTCGGCCCGCAGAAACGCGCGAGCGCGGCCGCGGCCATCCAGCCCGCGGTGCCGCCGCCGGCGATGACGATGCTGCGTGGCATGGGATCGGCCATCCTCGCGATCCTCAAAAAACGTCCCCGCCGCGACGATGCCGCGGCGGGGAGGCGGGGGGAAGTCAGAGCTTGTAGCTCAGTCCGAGCAGATAGCGGACGCCATAGCGCTGATAGTCGATCGTCAGGCTCTCATTGCCCACTTCATGCGTGCTGAACGGCTCGTCGGTCAGGTTCTGCGCCTGCGCGAGGATGCCGAGCCCCTTGAGCGGTCCGCCCTGGAACTCGTAGCCGATCTGCGCGTCGACGATCGTCTCCGGCTTGGCGAGGCGTTGGATGCGCTCGGTGCCGACGCCGCTCAGTTCGGCGAGGAAGCTCGAGCGATGCCGCACGCTGGCGCGCGCCGAGAAACCCCATTTCTCGAAATAGACGGTGCCATTGGCGACCCATTTGGAGAGGCCCGGCAGCGGCTGCGCCGGGTTCGCCGGGTTGGGCGTGATCGAACTTTCGGTGACCGACACGCTGCCGAGCACGCCGAAGCCGTCAAGCGCCTCCGACAGGTTGCGCAGCGAGAAGGTCGCCGACAATTCGGCGCCGTAGAGGCGTCCGCCCCTGCCGTTCTGGAAGATGTTGACGATACCCTGGCGCAGCGCCGGCTCGGGCCCGCTGGTCACCGGAAAGCCGCTGAAGTCGTAGACCGTGCTCTGCTCGAAGATGTAGGTCTCGAGATGCTTGTAGAAGCCGGCGAGCGCAATGTAGCTGTCGCGGCCGAAATATTTCTCGATCGACAGATCGACCGAGTTGGCGATCCACGGTCGCAGCCGCGGGTTGCCGCCCGACCCGCCCCAGGGGGAGAGGTTGATGTTGGTGTTTGGCGCGCGCGTCGGATCGTAGGTGAAGTTGAGCGAAGCGCGCATCTGGTCCATCCGCGGCCGCGCCATCTGACGCGCCGCGCCGAAGCGCACGGTGAAGCCGCCGTTGAAACGCGCGACCAGGCTCAGATTGGGCAGCACATAGGTGTAGCGCACGCCGTCCGACAGGTCGGTGATCGTCGCGACCGGCGATCCGCTCGCGCCGAGGCCGTTCGAGAACTGGTCGACCGAGATGACTTGCGCCCCGATATTGCCGCCGAGCTTCGAACCATCCGACATCTCGACATCGATGTCATAGCGGGCATAGCCGCTGAGGATCTCCTCGCGCACGCCCCAGCCGAAGGCGAAGAGATTGGCGTCCGTCGCCGCATTGAAATTGTAGATCCCGCTATAGGCGAGGCCGAGCGGATCGTAGCTCACCATGCCGGGGATGCCGAGAAAGCCGAGCTCGGTCGGGTCGAGCAGCTGGTCCGCCGGGATCGCGACGCTGGTGTTGTGCAGCGGATCGGCGGCATTCGCCTTGAGCCCGAGATAGAAGCGCTGCAGATCGAGATTCTTGTCGCGCTTGTTGTACGCGACGCCCACCGCCAGCTTGCCCTGGTTGTCGCCGAGCTCGCGCTCGACATCGAGGCGGAAGGCGAGCAGCTCGTCTGTCGTGCTCGGGTTGTTGAGGAAGCCGTCCTGCCCGCCCGGCGTGTTGTCGGCGCCCCAGCCCTGCGGGCTGGTCAGGAAGATCTGGCCGGGATCGGCATAGTTCAGCGTCGGATCGAAGCTGTAGGTGCCGTTCGAGTTGCGGCCGAAGCCGAGCGTGTCGAACGGCCCGTTGCCGGCACCGCGCGACGTGCCCGAATAGGTTTCGAGCACCTTGTCCTCACGATCGACGCGCGAATAGCTGGCGTCGCCGCTGATCTTCCACGGACCGGTATTGTAGGCGATGTTGAGGCCGGCCGAATACAGATCGGCCTCGCGCAGATTGGCGTCGTTGCGCACCACGCCCTTGACGTTGCTCCACGTCCCATCGGTGATCACGCCGTCGGTGACGGTGAAGCCGGGCTGGAGCACGGCATTGCCCCAATAGAGCGGGAATTCGATGCCGCGCAGCGTCTGCTCGTCGCGGAACTTCGAATAATAGCCGTCGAGCACGATGTTGAGATCGGGCGACGGCTTGAACTGCAGCGTCGCCAGCGCGCTGGTGCGCTCGAGTTCGGTCGACTGCACATAGGGCTTGGACCCGCCGATGATCAGCGCGCCCTGCGCCGCGGCATATTCGGGGCGCGGCGTGAAGGTGTCGTCCGCGGTGCTCGGCGTGCCCTGGGTGTTGCGGATACCGTAGAGGTCGTTGTTGGTGTCGAAGGCGGGATAGCCCCAGGCGTTGAACCGCTCGAACTGGGTGGGCGAGTTGATGTGCGCGACGCCCAGCGTGATGCCGACCGTGTCGTCGGCGAACTGGTCGATATAGGTGAGGCTGCCGCGATAGCCCTTGTCGTTGGTGCCGCTGTTGAGCTTGCCCGGCGAGACCAGCTCGCCGCGCGCGTTGAGGCCGATCACGCGGCGTCCATGATCGAGCGGGCGAATCGAGCGCAGGTTGATCGTACCCGACAGGCCCTGGCCGATCAGGCCGGCGAACGGCGTCTTGTAGACGTCGACCGCGCCAATCAGCTCGGAGGGATATTGGTCGAACTCGACGCCGCGATTGTCGCCGGTCGTCACCTGCTCGCGGCCGTTGAACAGGGTCGAGGAGAAATCGGGCGAGAGGCCGCGCACCGAAATCACCTGCGCGCGCCCATCGAGGCGCTGCGCGGTGAGACCGGGCAGGCGCGCGATCGCCTCGCCGATCGAATTGTCGGGGAGCTTGCCGATATCCTCGGCCGAGATCGATTCGACGATCTGGTTGGATTCGCGCTTGGTCGCGACCGCGGATTCGATCGCGGCGCGGAAGCCGGTGACGGTGACTTCGGTGCCTTCGTCCTCGGCCGGCGCCGTTTCCTGCGCATAGGCGGGCGCGGCGATCAGCAGCGAGGCGGCGATGGCCGCGCCGCTGGCGGTGGAAAGACGGGCGGCCAGACGGCCCGAAGCGGTGTAACGCATAGTTCCTCCCCTATGCCGGTCCCTGATTTGACCGGATCGCGCCGGTTGAATGCGCGTTAGCCTCCCTAATCGCGCCAAGCCGTCGCTGCGGCCAGCACACGGCATACGTATTCAGCGCCGCGGCGAAGCGACGTGGCCATTGCGCAACATTGACGCGGGGGGCGAAGTGGGGTGAACTTCAGCAGCCAAGTGGAGGATACGTCCGCGGGCGATAGGGGAGACGGGCCGCTGGCCATGCAACGCAAGCCGACCTCGTTCGACATCGCGCACCTCGCGGGGGTGTCGCAGCCCACGGTGTCGCGCGCATTGCGCGGCGGGCCGGGCGTCAACGAGGCCACCCGCAAGCGGATCGAGGCGATCGCGCAGAAGCTCAACTACCGCGTCGATAAGGCGGCGTCGAACCTGCGCAGCCGCCACGCCGAGACGTTGGCGGTATTGATCTTCCAGGACGAGAGCGCCGACGACAGCGCGATCAACCCCTTCTTCCTGTCGATGCTCGGCTCGATCATGCGCGCCTGCGCCGATCACGGGCAGGACATGCTCGTCTCGTTCCAGCAGCTCGCGAGCGACTGGCATCAGGATTACGAGGACTCGCGCCGCGCCGACGGGCTGATCCTGCTCGGCTATGGCGATTACGAGCTCTATCGCGACAAGCTGACCGAGCTGATGGCGCAGGGCACGCATTTCGTGCGCTGGGGCTGTGTCGAATCCGGCGGGATCGGCCTCACCGTAGGCTGCGACAATCAAGGCGGCGGGCGCGAGGCGACACGGCATCTGCTCGGCCTCGGGCGGCGTAACGTCGCCTTTCTCGGCCATGCGTCGAGCCACTATCCCGAATTCCACGACCGCTATCGCGGCCATGTCGCCGCGCTCAAGGAAGGCGGCATCATTCCGCGCAGGCGGTTGCAGTTCGACGCGCTGACCACCGAGGAGGCGGGCGCCGCCGCCGCCGAGGCGCTGATCGCAAGCGGCGAGACGTTCGATGCGATCCTCGCCGCGAGCGACCTGATCGCGATCGGCGCAATGCGCGCGCTCGCCGCGCATGGCTGCAAGGTGCCTGAGGATGTCGCGGTGGTCGGCTTCGACGATATCGCCGCGGCCAGCTTCACCAACCCGCCGCTCACGACCGTGCTGCAGGATACCCGCGCCGCCGGACGCACGCTGGTCGAGACGTTGCTCGGCCGCATCCGCGAGGAGTGCGTGCACGACGTGCTGCTGCCCGCGAAGCTGGTCGTGCGCCGCTCGTGCGGGTCGAGGAGTTAGGCTCGAGAGCATTGCGCAGACATGCGGATCAATCCTCTCCCGCCAGGGAGAGGTGGCACGCGAAGCGTGACGGAGGGGGAGGAAACCCAACGCACGTTGCCGTGTCCTCCCCCTCCGTCAGCCTATGGCTGACACCTCCCCCTGGCGGGGGAGGATTGCAGAATCGACCTTCCAAGGAACCGTAATGGAAAAACCCCGCCAAGGCTTCTGGGGCCTGTTCAACCTGTCGTTCGGCTTCTTCGGGATCCAGATCGGGTTCGCGCTGCAGAATGCCAATATGAGCCGGATCTTCCAGTCGCTCGGCACCAGCATCGACGACCTGCCGGCCTTGTGGGTCGCGGCGCCGCTCACCGGGCTGCTGGTGCAGCCGGTGATCGGGCATATGAGCGACCGCACCTGGCTCGGCCGGCTCGGGCGGCGGCGGCCCTATTTCCTCGCCGGCGCGATCCTGGCGGCGCTGGCGCTGTTCGTCATGCCGCTGGCGCCGGTGCTGCTGTTCGCCGCGGTAATGCTGTGGGTGCTCGACGCCTCGCTCAACGTCTCGATGGAGCCGTTCCGCGCGTTCGTCGGCGACATGCTGCGCAAGGACCAGCACAGCGCGGGCTATGCGGTGCAGACCGCGTTCATCGGCGCGGGCGCCGTCGTCGGCTCGATCTTCCCCTGGGCGCTCGAGCATCTTGGCGTATCGAACGTGGCGCCGGGCGGCGGCATCCCGGACACGGTGCGCTACGCCTTCTGGTTCGGCGGCGCGGCGCTGTTTCTGGCGGTGTTGTGGACGGTTGTCAGCACCAGGGAATACAGCCCCGAGGAGATGGCCGCGTTCGACGGCTCGCGCGCCGAGGTCGAGGGCGAGACGGCGCGCCTGCTCGCGGCGCGGGGGAACACCTCCTGCCTGGTGTGGATCGCCGCAGGGCTCGCGGTGATCGTCGCGGTCGGCAGGTTCGGACTGGAAAAGGAGGTCTACCTGCTCGGTGGGCTGCTCGCTGGCTATGGCCTGGCGAGCCTGATCGCGATCCGGCTCGCGCGGCGCGGCAACGCGTCGAACATGCTGAGCCATATCGTCGGCGACTTCGCCGGCATGCCGGTGCTGATGAAGCGGCTGGCGGTGGTGCAGTTCTTCAGCTGGTCGGCTTTGTTCATCATGTGGATCAACACCACCCCGGTGGTCGCGCAGGTCTTCTACGGCGCGCCGGACGCGACCGGCCCGCGCTTCCAGGAGGGCGCGAACTGGGTGGGGGTGCTGTTCACCGTCTACAACGGCGTGGCGGCGGTCGCCGCGCTGACGTTGCTGCCGCTGCTGGCCAAGCGCGTCGGCAAGGCGCGGACTCACATCGTCGGGCTGCTGTGCGGCGTCGCCGGGTTCGCGAGCTTCTTCGCGATCCGCGATCCGCAATGGCTGCTGCTCAGCGAGATCGGCATCGGCATCGCCTGGGCCTCGATCCTCGCCATGCCCTATGCGATCCTCGCCTCGAGCCTGCCGCAGGCCAAGCTCGGCATCTATATGGGCTTGTTCAACGTCTTCGTGGTGGTGCCGCAACTGCTGGTCGCGACCGTGATGGGATCGATCATGAAGCGCTTCTTCCCCGGCGAGCCGATCTGGACGATGGCCTTCGCCGCCGCGACCCTGCTCGTCGCGGCGATGGCGATGCTGCGGGTGCGCGAGACCTAAAGCGCGGCGAAGTCGATCGGGGCGTGGCGGTCGAGCGTCCGCGACTGGTCCGCCATCGGATATTTGAGACCAGTGGCGCAGTTGAACAGCACCACGCGGTCCTCCGGCGAGATCAGCCCCTCGGCCAGCGCCTTGCGCCACGCCGCGAGCGTCGCCCCGCCCTCGGGACAGAGCAGCAACCCGTCGAGCCGCGCGGCATCGTCAACCGCTTCCAAGATCGCTGCGTCACTGACCGCCATCGCGAAGCCGTTCGACTGGCGCACCGCGTCGAGGATCAGGAAATCCCCCACCGCCTGCGGCACGCGGATCCCCGCCGCCACGGTATGCGCGTCTTCCCAGCGGGTCGCGTGACGCTCACCCTGCTCCCACGCGCGGACCATCGGCGCGCAGCCCTCTGCCTGCACCGCGACCATGCGCGGTCGCTTCGAGCCGACCCAGCCGAGCACCTCGAGCTCGTCGAACGCCTTCCACATGCCGATCAGCCCGGTGCCGCCGCCGGTGGGGTAGAAGATCACGTCGGGCAGTTCCCAGCCGAGCTGCTCGGCGAGCTCCAGCCCCATCGTCTTCTTGCCCTCGATCCGGTACGGCTCCTTGAGCGTCGACAGGTCGAACCAGCCGTTCGCCGCCTTGCCCGCCGCGACCAGCTTGCCACAATCGTCGATCAGGCCGTTGACGCGATAGACCCGCGCGCCCTGCGCGGCGATCTCGCGCACGTTGATCTCGGGCGTGTCATCGGGGCAGAAGATCACCGCTTCGATCCCCGCCTGCGCGGCATAGGCGGCCGCGGCGGCGCCGGCATTGCCGTTGGTGGGCATGGCGATGGTGGTGACGCCGAGCTCCTTGGCCATCGAGATCGCCATCACCAGCCCGCGCGCCTTGAACGAGCCGGTGGGCAGGCGTCCTTCGTCCTTGACCAGCAACGCCGACGCACCCGCTCCGGCGGCGATCTTCTCCAGCGGCACGATCGGGGTCGCGATCTCGCCCAGACTGACGATGTTCTGCGTCGCGCGCACGGGAAGCAGCTCGCGATACCGCCACAGGTCGGCGGGACGCCGCGCCAGCTCGGCAGGCGAGACCGCAGCCCGGACCGCATCGAGATCGTAGCGAACCAGCAAAGGCCGCCCGACGTTGGAGAGGCCGTGCAACTCGTCAGCCGCGTACCGCTCCGCGGTCATCGAGCATTCGAGATGAGTGACGAAGGTCGGGCGGTCGGCGGTGAGGTTGTCGTCGTAGCGCATGGCGACCCTCTAGAGCGCGCGAGGGCGCAGGTCGAGCGGGCTCAATCGACGCGCTCGGCGCGCCAGCTGTCCCCAACGATGGCGCGGTCGCCAACGGTGCCCCGGTAAGCGACACCATCCGCCGTGAAGCTGAGTGTCGCGCCGGCGAGTTTGGCGTCACGGATCGCGCGGCTGTCGAGCATACCGGAAACCCGGCTGTAGCGCTGTGCGATCGCCAGCGTCGCGCTGAAGCCGTCGCTGCGGCGCAGTCGCCAGTCGCCCCCGGCGATCGCCGGGATCGTCCAGAGATAGACGTGCTTCTCCGAGACTTCGCGATGCTCGTCGGGTGGCCAGTCGCCCATGTCGAAGGCATGGCTGACGACGCGCGCGCCGGGCTTCATCTCGCTCAGCAGCTTGGGCTTGAGTCGCTCGTTGACGTCGGGAAGCAGATAGAGGGTGACGACATCGGCGTCGCGCAACGAGACGGTGAAGAGGTCGTCGCGGACGAAGTGCACCCGGCCCTCGAGCCCCGCGAAGCGCGCCTTTGCGCGCGCCCGCGCGACGAGATCGCTGTCGATCTCGACACCCAGCGCGCTGGCGCCGCGGCGGACCGCCGCCATCGGGATCCGCCCGTCGCCCGAGCCGAGGTCGATCAGCCGCTCGCCCGGCTTGAGACCGGCCATGTCGAGCATCCCCTCGACCACCTCCGGCGGAGTCGGGACGTAGGGCACGTCGGCGTCGCGTGCGCGCGCGACGACCGGAAACGCGGCGCTGCCGGCCGCGGCGAGCAGGAAGGTGCGACGGTGGCAGAGCGCGCGCATCGTCCAAGTCTGGCGGAGCGCGGGTCGACGCACAAGCGCGCTGCCGATCTCGCGCGGACAATAAAAAAGCCGCCCGAAGGCGGCTGTCATGATGGTTGCGGGGGTTGGATTTGAACCAACGACCTTCAGGTTATGAGCCTGACGAGCTACCGGGCTGCTCCACCCCGCGCCATCATCCTGCACCGCAAGGGCGCCGGAAAACAGAAAACGCGCCGCGCCGGTTAGCGCGACGCGTGCTGTGCGTATCTGACATTGTGAATGGGTCTTTTCCAATTTCCGCTGCCACCGGCTGCAATGCCTGGCGACGACCTACTCTTCCAGCGCTTGAGCGTTAGTACCATCGGCGCAGTCAGGTTTCACGGCCGAGTTCGGGATGGGATCGGGTGGGTCACTGACGCTATGGTCACCAAGCAATGAAGCAGGTGGCTGCGGTATTGGGTTTCAAATCGATGCGTGCACCATCTTTCGATGTAATCAAGGCTAGAGGTCAACAACCTCAATGATCAGCAGAGCTGTCATTGATGGTGGGACTCATCAAGCGCGAATAGGACAATTAGTACTGGTTAGCTCCACACGTTACCGCGCTTCCACATCCAGTCTATCAAGGTGGTGGTCTACCACCGTCCTAAGAAATCTTATCTTGAGGGAGGCTTCCCGCTTAGATGCTTTCAGCGGTTATCCCGTCCATACATAGCTACCCTGCTGCGCC
>NZ_JBCNMA010000070.1:0-16994 GCF_039595165.1 Sphingomonas sp. | reverse complement strand
CTGCGCGCCGAATAGAGCCCCGTGGCAGCCATTCGAGCGTGCCGCCGCCATAGACGTTGCCGGCATCGTCATCGACGGTGAAGCGGAAGTTGCGCGCGAGATCGACCAGGAACACCAGCACCCCCGCCGCGAGCATGAACGCCCCGACGGTCGAGATCATGTTGACCACCTCCCAGTCGCGCCCGGGCAGATAGGTGTAGACGCGCCGCGGCATGCCCATCAGGCCGGTGAGGTGCATCGGCAGGAACGTCACCTGCATGCCCGCGAACATCAGCCAGAACGCCCATTTGCCGAGGCGTTCGCTGAGCGCCCGGCGGCTGGTCATCGGCGTCCAGTAATAGAAGGCGGCGAACATCGGGAACACCATCCCGCCGATCAAAACATAATGGAGATGCGCGACGATGAAGTAGCTGTCGTGCGCCTGCCAGTCGAACGGCACCATCGCCACCATCACGCCGGTGAGCCCGCCGATCACGAAGGTGACGAGCCCGCCGAGCAGGAACAGCGTCGGCGCGTTGAAACGCGGCCCGCCCACCGCAAAGGTCGCGATCCACGAGAAAACCTGGATCCCCGCGGGCACGCTTACCGCCATGCTCGCCGCCGAGAAGAAGCCGATCGAAAGGTTCGGCATCCCGGTCGTGAACATGTGATGCGCCCACACCCCGAAACTGATGAAGCCGGTCGCGAGGAAGGCGAGGACGATGAGATAGTGGCCGATCAGCGGCGCGCGCGCCATCGTCGCGACCATCATCGAGACCAGGCCCGAGGCGGGCAGGAAGATGATGTAGACCTCGGGATGGCCGAAGAACCAGAAGAGGTGCTGCCACAGCAGCGCGTCGCCGCCGCGCGTCGGATCGAAGAACGGCCAGTTGAACGCGCGCTCGAGCTCGAGCAGCAGCGTGCCGAGGATGACCGAGGGGAAGCCCACCACGATCATCACGCCGAACACCAGCATCGCCCAGGCATAGACTGGCATCCTGTCGAGCGTCATGCCCGGCGCACGGGTGCGCAGCACGCCGACGATGATCTCGATCGCGCCGGCGATCGCGCTGATCTCGATGAAGCCGATGCCGAGCAACCAGAAATCGGCGTTGATCCCCGGCGAATAGGCGAGGCTGGTATAGGGCGGGTACATGAACCAGCCGCCATCGGGCGCGAGCCCGACGAGGATCGAGGCGAAGAAGCAGAGGCCGCCGACGAAATAGGCCCAGAAGGCATAGGCCGAGAGCCGCGGGAAGGGCAGGTCGCGCGCCGCCAGCATCTGGGGCAGCAGCAGCACCGCGATCGCCTCGACCATCGGTACCGCGAACAGGAACATCATCACCGTGCCGTGCATGGTGAAGAACTGGTTGTACGTTTCCTGCGGCAATACGCCCTGGAGCGGCAGCGCGAGCTGCACGCGCATGACCAGCGCGAGGATCCCGGCGAGCAGGAAGAACAGGAAGGCGGTGGCGACGTAGAAGAAGCCGACATAATTGTTGTTCACCGCGGTGAGCAGCGCCCAGCCCCTGGGCGCGCACCAGATGCGTTCCAGTTCCTCGAGTTCCCCGGGCGGGCGCTCCCCTTTGGTGGGGAAGCGGTCGTAAAGCGCCGGATCGAACCCGGTCTCCGAGGTCATTTGCGCGCTTCCAGATAGGCGGCGAGCGCCTGGAGCTCGGCCGCAGACAGCATCTTGTAGGGCGGCATGCGGTTGCCCGGCTTGATCGACTGGCTGTCGCCGATCCAGCCCATCATCGTGCCGCGATTGTTGGGCAGGATCCCCGCGCCGAGCGAGCGGCGCGAACCGGCGTAAGTGAGGTCGGGCCCGGCGGTGCCGTTGGCGTCGGTCCCCGCGATGCGATGGCACGCCGCGCAGCCGGTCGAACGGAACAATGCCGCCCCCTCCCCCGCGGGCTGCGGCCGCCGCGCCCGGCGCGCTGCCATCATCGCCTCGAACGCCGCCGGCTCGTGCGCGACGACCACGAAGCCCATCAGTGCGTGCGGCCCGCCGCAATATTCGGCACACTGCCCGGCATAGACGCCCGGCGCGTCGGCCTGGATCGGCAGCACGTTGCGCCGCCCCGGCACCATGTCGAGCTTGCCCGACAGGCGCGGCACCCAGAAGCTGTGGATCACGTCGTTCGATTCGAGCTCGAGCACCACCGGGCGGCCCACCGGGATATGCAGCTCATTGGCGTCGAGCATCGTCGGGCGGCCCTGGCGGTCGAGATAGGCGACCCGCCACCACCACATCTCGCCAGTGATGCGCACGCGCATCGCACCGGCTGGAACCGGCGCGGTGAGGTTGCGGGTGAGCGTGAGGCCATAGACCAGCAACAGGCTCAGCACGACGACGGGAAAGGCAATCCCGCCGATCCAGATCGCGGTCGTGCCGCCGAGCCTCGCCTTGAGCCCGGCCTTGCCGAACAGCGCGATCCATAGCGCTGCGATCACCACCGCCAGCACCGCGACGCCCATCGCGATCAGGGTCCAGGACAGGGTGGTGATCGATCCCGCATAGGGGCCCGCCGGATCGAGTACGGGAATTGCGGATGTATTGAACATCAGCGATCGCCCGATGCGTAGAGAAAGGCGGCGATATCGCGGGCTTCCTGCTCGCTGATCGGCATCGCCGGCATCGTGGTGCCGGGCAGCGTCGCCGGTGCGTCACGCACATAGGCGGAAAGCAGGTCCGGCCGGTTGGGCAGCCGTCCCGCGATCAGGCCCTGATCGGCGAATCCCTCGAGCGAAGGGCCGCTCCGCCCCTGCGGCCAGCCGATCCCTGGAATGACGTGGCATGCGCCGCACCCCGAACGCTCGATCGCCGCGATGCCGCGCGCGGCGCTCGCCTGTGGCATATGCTGCGCCTCGTCGGGCGGCGGCTTGCACGCGGCGGTGAGCAGCAGGAGCGGCAAGGCACGGATGGTCTGCAACGCTTCCCCATTTCTTGGTGCATGATATGCGCAGGCGTTTCACATCCGGAACCACCGTCGCGTCCCGGAGGTTCCGTGGCGTGATGGATTTGCGCGCGCTCCTGGGCCTTGCGCTGCTGGCCGGCTGTGGCGCGGTCGAGCGGGGCGCAGCCGATCGCTTCACCGCGACCGGCGAGCTGATCGCCTTGAGCGGTGGTGATGCGGGGGCGCCCAATGCGTGCATCGCCTGTCACGGCGTGGACGGACGCGGCAACGGCGCGGGGGCGCCGCGGCTCGCGGAGCTCGACCGCGGCTATATGACGGCGCAGCTCCAAGCCTATGCCAGCGGACGGCGCCGGCATCCCGAGATGGAAGCGATCGCGAGGAAGCTGACCGCCGGGCAGCAGGATGCGGTGTCGGCCTATTATGCCAGGCTGCCGGTTGCGTGGGCTCGCAATAATCCTCCCCCGCAAGGGAGAGGCGGCACGCGCAGCGTGACGGAGGAGGCGGATGCGGCCACTTCTGCTGGGAATCCTCCCCCTCCGTCGCCTTCGGCGCCACCTCTGCCTGGCGGGGGAGGATTGGAACCTTCAGCCACCACGCTCTACCACCGCGGCGACCCGGCGCGCGGCCTCGCCGCCTGCGCTTCGTGCCATGGCGCGCGCGGTGAGGGCATCGGCCCCGCCAATCCGCCGCTCGGGGGGCAGCCCGCCGCCTATCTCGCCGAGCAGCTCGACCAGTGGCGCGAGGGCGCACGCCGCAACGATCCCGAGAATGTCATGCTGAAGATCAGCCGGGCGCTTTCCCGTTCGGAATCTGCGGCTCTCGCGGCCTATGCGAGCTCCCTTCCCGCGGGTCCTCCGCGTCCGGAATCTCGGGCAGCATCCCCCGCAGCACGTCGTGCCGATCCCAGAAATGATGCTTCAACGCCGCCGCCACGTGCAGCGGAATGACCAGCAGCAAGGTGATCACCAGCACGTGATGCACGTCTTCGGCGAGGTCCATGATCCGCCAGCGGGTGGTCAGCGGCATCTGGTCGAACGGCAATTGCGGCCACGGCACAACGCCAGCGAGGTAGAGCGGCCCGGGCTCGGCGATCGACGACCACATCGCCCAGCCCGACAGCGGCAGCCCGAAAAAGGCGACGTAGAACACATAGTGCATCGCGTAGGCGACCTGCGTCTGCCAGCCCTGCCGGTCGGCATCGTTGACCGGGCCGGGGATCATCAGCCGCCAGCCGAACCGTCCCAGCGCGAGCAGCAGGATCGGCAGCCCGACCGCGCTGTGCACCTCATAGGCATGGAGCTTGTCCCCGCCGGCGGGGAGCCAACTTGCATAATAGCCCCAGCCGAGCTGGAACAGAACGAGGAACGCCATCACCCAGTGAAAGGCGATGCCGACGGGCGAGTAGCGGCTGCGCTCGGTATGCTTGCGCGCCCAGGCGCGGAGCTCGCGGATCATGCCGCGGCCGCCGCGTCGCGCTCGCGCGCGAACCAGCGGGCGAGCAGCGCCAGTGCGGCGGCGAGATAGAGGCCCGCGCCCGGCGCCCACATGATCAGCCCGGCGAGCTGCTGATCCTCCAGCGGGGTCGCGCCCCACGCGAGCGGGCCGAGTGCGTGCGGCGCATAGAGCGGCGTTCCGGCAAAAGTCAGCAGCGCGCCGAGCAGCCCCATCTGCACCATCGTCGCGAGCAGACCGGCGATCCCGCTGGTTGGTGGCGCAGCGCGTACCGCCCGCCACAGCGCGAGCGCGCTCAGTAAGAGGCTCGCCTGCATCAGCCAGTAAAGCGCGTGGTTCGAGAGCGCGGCTTCATAGGCTGCGGGTGCGTGCCACAGCCAGAAGGTGACGGCGTGCAAGCCGGTCCATGGGACCGGTCCGCCGGGCACGCGCCGCACCGGCAACGCGGCGGCGAGCAGCGGCGCGACCACCGCGGTCAGCGCCAGGTGATGCACCGCCCGCGCCGAGAACAGCGCGGAGGTGAGCGCACAGAAGGGCGAAACGAACAGCAGCGCGAGCAGCGCCATCGCGATGAGCAGCGGGCGCCGCTCGACCTCGCCGAACCGCAGGCCGGCGATCGTCGCCAGCGCCAGTGCAGCCAGCAGCAGCGGATCGAGATTCCACCGCGCGAGCAGCTCGCCCGGCACCGGCGCCACGCCGCAATAGGGTATCCAGATGGCGGCCTGGTCCAACGCTCCGCATCCTCGAAAAGCCCCTCCGTTACGGAACCGATCGCGCCGGGGTCGGTTCCCTTGCGCACAAGGAGGGTCCGATGCCGCAATCGTCCGCCACCCGTCCCCGCAACCGCTCGCTCTTCGTGATCCTCGTCGGCGCCATCCTCGCGCTGATCGGCCTTGTCCTCGCGATCGGCGGCGCTTGGCTCGCCGTTCTCGGCGGAAGCTTCTTCTATCTTCTCGTCGGCCTCCTTCTGTGCGCAGCGGGCTATTTCCTGATCCGTGGCCGGACGCTGGGCGCGTGGCTCTATGTCGGCGCCTGGCTGCTCTCGCTGATCTGGGGATTGGCCGAGGCGGGTCTCGACGGCTGGGGGCTGATCCCGTTCGCGATCGGGCCGACCGTCCTGCTGGTGCTGGTGCTGCTAGCCCTCCCGCTGCTCCGGCCCGAACGCTGGCGCTGGCGCACCGCCTTCGGCGCGAGCGCGGTCATGATCCTCGGCGTCGCCATTGCCGGCTTCGCGCTCTCGCGCGTGAACCGGCCGCCGGCGAGCACGATGCCTGGCGTGATCGCCTCGACCGTCGCCGACCCCTCGCTACTGCGCCCCGGTAGCGACTGGCCGGCCTATGGCGGCAGCTACGCCGCGCAGCGCTATTCGCCGCTCGGGCAGATCACCCCCGCCAATGTCGGCAGGCTCGAGCGCGCCTGGGTCTACAACACCGGCGACATGCCGGCGGGCGATCCCAGGAACAGCAAGTACGGCGCCGAGACCACCCCGCTCAAGGTCGGCGATACACTCTATCTTTGCTCGGCGACCAATATCCTGATCGCGCTCGATCCGGCCACCGGCAGGCAGCGTTGGCGCTACGATCCGCAGGTCTCGGACGAGTGGATTCCCTATACCGCCGCCTGCCGCGGCGTCGCTTATTACGCCGTGCCCAACGCCCAGCCGACGGCGGCCTGCGCCACCCGCATCGTCGAGGGCACGCTCGACGGCCGCCTGATCGCGGTCGACGCGCGCACCGGCCGTCCTTGTGCCGATTTCGGCACCAACGGCGCGGTCGACATCAAGCGCGGCATGGGCGAGGTCGCGCCGGGCATGGTCTCGATCACCTCCCCGCCGACGATCGTGCGCGGCGTGATCGTCACCGGCCACCAAGTGCTCGACGGCCAGAAGCGCACCGCCCCCTCGGGCGTGATCCAGGGCTTCGATGCCGTCAGCGGCGCCAAGCGCTGGGCGTGGGACATGGTCCATCCCGACTGGACCGGCGATCCGCCCGCGGGCCAGGAATATGCCCGCGGCACGCCTAACATGTGGACCACGGCTAGCGGCGACGAGGGGCTTGGTCTCGTCTACCTCCCGATGGGCAACAGCGCGGTCGACTATTGGAGCGGCAGCCGCAGCCCGCAGGAGAACGCCTTCTCGACCTCGCTCGTCGCGCTCGACGTTACCTCGGGCAAGCCGCGCTGGCGCTTCCAGACGGTGCGACGCGACGTGTGGGATTATGATCTCGGCGCGCAGGCGACGCTGGTCGACATGCCCATCGGCGGCGGCACGGTGCCGGCACTGGTGCTGCCAAGCAAGCAGGGCGACATCTATGTGCTCGATCGCCGCACCGGCCGCCCGATCTTCCCGGTGCAGGAACGCACGGTGCCGCGCACCGGCGTCGAGCCGCAGCTGCGCAGCCCGACCCAGCCCTTTTCGAGCTTCCACACGCTCGCCTTCCCCAAGCTCGAGGAGCGCGACATGTGGGGCATGTCGCCGATCGACCAGATGATCTGCCGCATCCAGTTCCGCCGGGCGGAGTACCAGGGCATGTACACCCCGCCCACCGCCGATCGCCGCTTCATCGAATATCCGGGCTATAATGGCGGGACCGACTGGGGCGGGATCGCGATCGATCCGGTGCGCGGAATCATCGTCGCCAACTATAATAACATGCCCAACTACAACCGCCTCGTCCCCCGCGCGGAAGCCGAGCGCGAAGGCTTCCCCCGCCCGCGTGACGAGGCGCGGGGCGGCGACATGGGCGAAGGCGGTCACGGCTCACGCGACCCGCAGGCGGGAACGCCCTATGCCATCGCGGTCAATCCGGGCTGGCGCCTGCCGCTCACTGGCCTTTTGTGCAAGCGCCCGCCTTATGGCGGCATCCGCGCGATCGACCTGCGCACCGGCCGCACGATCTGGGACCGCCCGTTCGGCACCGCTCGCCGCAACGGCCCCTGGAACATCCCCTCGATGCTCCCGATCGATATCGGCACGCCTAACAATGGCGGTGCGGTGGTGACCGCGGGCGGGCTCGTCTTCATCGCCGCGGCAACCGACAATCTCATCCGCGCGATCGATATCCGTACCGGCAAGACGCTGTGGCACGACACGCTTCCCGCCGGCGGGCAGGCGACGCCCTCGGTCTATGAGGTCAACGGAAAGCAATATCTCGTCATCATGGCTGGCGGACATCATTTCATGGAGACACCGATTGGAGACGCGTTGGTCGCCTACAAGCTTCCTGATTAGAACTCGCTGCAACGAGTTCGCGAGAGCATCAATCCGTCCGCGCTCAGCCCGCTATTGCCGCGACTGCCGCCGGCACGGTTTGCCGGATCCAGGGCGAGGCCTGTTCATAGGCATGGCCGACCTGCAACACGGCGAGGTCGGCGTGAGCCGGACCGATGATCTGCACGCCGATCGGCAGCTTGTGCGGGCCACCAAACCCGGCCGGCACCGACAACGCCGGCAGCCCCGCCATGGTCACCGGCAAGGTCACCTCCATCCAGCGATGATAGCTGTCCATCTTCCGCCCGGCGATCTCGTTCGGCCAGCGCAGATCGGCATCGAACGGAAAGACCTGCGCGGTCGGCAGGATCAGGAAATCGAACGTGGCGAACGCCTTGCGGAACGCTTCGAAGATTCGCGTGCGGCCCATCTGCGCCTCGGTGATCTCGACCGCCGTCAGCTTGCGATAGCCTTCGACTTCCCAGAGCGCTTCGGGTTTCATCTGTGCGCGCTGCTCGGCCTTGTCGGCAAAGCCGATCAGGTCGGGCCCGACGGACCCGTGGCGCAGCGTCACGGCGGTCCGCCACATCGCCTCGGCCGGCTCGTCCAGCGTCGCGGCATCGACGCGCATGCCGATTGCACGGAACGCCGCCAGCGCCTTCTCGCAGGTCTCCAGCACGCCCGGCTCCATCGGCAATGCCCCGCCCAGGTCGCCCAGCCAGCCGATCCGCTTGTCCTTCCACGCGCGCTCTAGCGGCCCGGCGAACACCTTGGGGTCGTCCTTGAGCGAGAAAGGAACGCGCGGATCCTGACCGGCCTGAACCGACAGCAGCAGCGCAGTGTCGCGCACCGTCCGCGCCATCGGACCGGACGTCGCGAAGGTCTGGCCGAAAACGTCGCCCGACGGTGCCGAGGGCACGCGCCCGAACGACGGGCGAAAGCCGAACACGTTGTTCCATGCCGCCGGATTGCGCAGCGAGCCGCCGAAGTCGCTGCCGTCCGCCAGCGGCATCATGCGCAGCGCCAGGGCGACCGCGGCGCCGCCCGAGCTGCCGCCCGCCGACTTGCGCGGATCATAGGCGTTGCGCGTCGTGCCGAAGACCGGGTTGAAGCTGTGCGACCCGAGTGCGAACTCGGGCACGTTGGTCTTGCCGGTGAAGATCGCGCCGGCCGCGCGCATCCGCCCGACCACCAGCGAGTCCGCCGCCGCGATATTGTCGCGCAGCAGCGGCGAGCCCTGGGTATGCGCGATACCCTTGGCGGGCGCAGTGTCCTTCACCGCATGGGGAAAGCCGTGCAGCGGTCCCCTGAACCGCCCTTTGGCCGCGTCCTCGTCCTGCGCCGCCGCCTCGCGCAGCAGCTGCTCGGCATCGACCCGCGAGACGATGGCGTTGAACTTCGGATTGAGCGCATCGACCCGCGCCAGATGCGCCGCCATCACCTCGCGGCTCGACACGTCGCGCCGGCGGATCGCCGCGGCAAGATCGACCGCGGTCATGGCGAGAATGTCGCTCCCGGGCATGGCACGCACCGGGCCTGCTACGGCCTGGCTCGCGATCGCCGCCGGAGCGGCCGCGAGCAGGGTGCGCCGTGTCATCTTCATTTCGCCGATCCTCCGGTGTCGGGCCGTGCCTTTGCGAACCAGCGGTCCGGCAGCGCCCGCTTGCGCGGCCATTCCTCGCTGAGCGTCGCCGCATCATAGATACGCCCGTTCTTCATTACCTTGTCGATCGCCGCCGCATTCTCGATCCGCTCCAGCGGATTGGCGCTCATGATCAGGATATCGGCGTATTTGCCCGGCTCGAGGCTGCCGATCTGGCCCTTGCGCCCGATCACCTCGGCGCTGTCGAGCGTCGCGGCGCGCAGCACCTCGTGTGGGGTCGCGCCGCCCTCGACATAGGCGCGCATCTCGTAGTGATACCCCAGCCCCTGGATCACCGCATGGCTGCCGATGCCGATCAGCCCGCCGGCCTTGCGGATGCGCAGCGCGTCGGCGGCGAACGAGGCCCAGGTGCGGTCCATCGGCGGCACCCACACGCGATTGCGCATCTTGCTCTCGATGATTCCCTGCGGGACGAGGCGCGCGAGCTTCGCATCCTTGTCGATCTCGCCCGCGATCACCTGGTCGTCATAGGGCGCGAATCCGCCGTAGAGCACACCGAAGGTCGGCGTGTAACCGATCCGGGACGAGGCATAGAGCTTTACGACGTCCTCGCGCAGCGGCGTGATCGGCAGGTTGTGTTCGTTGCCCGCCATGCCGTCGATGGCATGGGTGAGGTTGAGGTTGAAGTCGCTGGCGCCCTCGGTCGTCGCCATCATCCGCATCTTGCCGGAGGCCTCGACCACCAGCTTGCGCTGGGTCCGGTTGCCGACGAGATACGCCTTCAGGTTGCTCGTGCGATAATAGTCGCGATAGCGCGTGAGCACCGCCTCGGCTTCCGTCGCCGAGTTGATCTCGCTGTTCACGAAAATCCCCGGCCCGGTCGAGAAGGCGCGCGGGCCCAGCATGATCCCGGCGTCGATCATATCCTGATAGCCGAACACGTCGATCGTGAAGGGCTGGACATCGAGGCCGCTGGTCACGCCATAGGCGAGGTTGACGAGAAGGCTCCAATGGTTCGCCTCCAGCACCTGGCGCGGCAGCTCGAACCAGTGCGCATGCGTGTCGACGAAGCCGGGCGTCAGATATTTGCCGGTGACGTCGATGACCGTCGCGCCCGCCGGCACTGCAACCTCGCCGGTCTCGCCGACCGCGGCAATGCGGTTTTCGGTCACCACCACATCGGCGCCCGCGATCGTCTCGTCGCCGCGCATCGTGATCGCGGTGCCGCCCCGCAGCACCACCGTGCCCTGCGGCACGTCGCGCGGAAGTTCGACCACCGCCTCGACCTTGGCCGCCTGCTTCTCGGCGATGCCTTTTGCAAGGCTCGCCGCCTGCCCGGCATCGATCGTTCGCACGGTTGCGCCGAGCGACCACATCACCGTCTTTCCGTCGCGCGACCAGTCGATATAATCGGCGCCGATATCGGTCAGCCGCACCCCGAATACCACTGGCTTGGTCAGCTCGAGCGCCTGCGGATCGGCGGAGAAGGACGGCGGCACGTCGAGCAGCCAGGCCTGCGATGCCGCCTTGACCAGCATGCGCGTGCCGTCGGGACTCAACCGGATATCCTCGGGCGGCGTCTGGATGTTGTTGAAATAACGATTGGAGTTGGGCGCGCGCAAGTCGAACACGCGCCGCAGCATCCCGCTCTGCACCGCCACCGCCTCGACCGACGGCCCGCCCATATAGCGCAGCCATTCGCCCTTGGCGTCGAACGACAGCGACTTGATCCCGGATTTGCTGGCGATGACCCGGCCCTCGCCCCCTGCCAGCGGCAACAGCACGATGTCGGTCGGCCGGCCGGCCTGAAGATCGGACGCGGACTGCAGCCGCTCGATGCTCGACGCGCGCAGCACCGCGACGGATCGTCCATCCGGCGACACGGTGGGTTCACTGTAATAGGCCGAGGCCAACGCCAGCCGCCGCGGCTTGCCGCCCGCCGCCGGGATCGCCCAGAGCGCCCCGCCGCCCGCGCCCTCACCGCTCCAGGTGACATAGACGAGCGTGCGGCCGTCGGGCGACCACGCCGGCTGGAACGCCATTCCCTCGACGCCTTCCACCGCACGCGGCATACCGCCCGCGCGATCCTGCACATAGAGCTTGCCGAGCGCGGCAAAGGCGATGCGCGATCCGTCCGGCGACAACCGCGGCGCCTGGATCACGCGCACGCGCACCGGGCCGGTCTCGTCGGGCACTTCGACGCGCGTGTTGCGGCGCACCGCCAGGTCGACCCGAGCGGTGAACGGCACCGGCGCCCGCGCACCGTCCGCGATACGGATGCGCACGAGCCTGCCGTCGATCGCGGTCAACACCTCCCTGTCGCCGGGCAGGAACGCCACCCGCGGTACGAGATCGTTGTAATAGCCACCCATCTGGCTGTCGGGATCGACCGGAAAGCTGAGCCAGCGATCGGCGCCGGTCTCGAGGTCGCGGACACGCAATCCCGTCTGCGCGCCCGAGCGGCTGGCATATACGATGCGCGTGCCGTCGTGCGACAGCGCCGGCCGCATCGCCGAGCCGGGGGAGGTGATGATGCGGTCCTCGGCGCCGGTCGCCAGCGTGCGCCGCACGATCTCCCAATGCGGCAGCACCTTGTCGGACCAGAGCCCGCCGGTCTTGCGCGCATAATAGAGATACTTGCCGTCCGGCGACGCGGCCGCGCCCATTGCGTTGATGCGGTCGGCGTTGCCCTCATTTCCGGTCGGCCGCGCCTGTGTGACCTTGATCCCCGAACCGCCGCGCGGATCATAGGCGAA
This sequence comes from Sphingomonas sp., assembly GCF_039595165.1. GTDB lineage: Bacteria > Pseudomonadota > Alphaproteobacteria > Sphingomonadales > Sphingomonadaceae > Sphingomonas. The sequence goes on along the minus strand of NZ_JBCNMA010000070.1, from coordinate 5,078 downwards.
GAGCTCGAACGCCAGAATGTTGTGGATCGTCCGCGAGACGTAGACGAAACGGCCGTCCGGCGACCAGGCCGGCGAGGTGTAGATCGCCGGCTCGGTATCGCCCGACAGCTTGCGGGCATTGCTGCCGTCGGCATTCGCCACCCACAGGTTGGCCGCGCCCGACCTGTCCGAGATGAACGCGATCTGCTTGCCGTCGGGCGAGAAGACCGGCTGAGTCTCGAACGCGTCACCCGACAGCAGCGGCCGCGCGGTTCCACCCGCCGCGTCGAGCGCATAGATGTCGCCGAGCAGGTCGAACAGGATCGTCCGCCCGTCCGGCGAGATGTCGGGCGCCATCCAGGTGCCTTCGCGCGTATCGAACTGCAGCCGCCCGGCCGGCGCCTGCTGGGTTTGTGCCACGCCGGGGATTGCGGCGAACGCCGCTGTCGCCAGCGTGGCCGCACGAACGAGCGAACGGCGCCCCTGCATCCCGTGTCCCCCTTACAGCCGGATGCGCGCGCCGACGGTCACGAACCGGCCCACGGTATCGTAGAAAGGCGAGAACAGCGAGGCGATCGGGGGATCCTTGTCGAACAGGTTCGACACATTGGCATAAATGTCGAATTCGCGCCCATCGGCCTTGAGCGTCTGGCTCAACTGCAGATCGACATAGGTATAGGCCGGCACCCGGTTGTTGGTGATGCTCTGGTTCCGGTTGTAGAAGCCGGGCGCGATGTAGCGCGCGCGCACGATCGCGTTGAAGCCGTTGTCCGCGTAGCCGATGCTGCCGTTGATCCGCCAGTCGGGCATGCCGGTGACGAAGGCGTAGCTCGTATTCTTGACATACTCGATCTTGGCGAGCCCATCGTCGATGCTCAGGCTGTTCACCCAGGTGCCGACCAGGCGGAAGTTGAGCCTGCGCGCGGGATCGCCGTCCAGCGAGGTCGTATAGGCGATCTCGCCGTCGACGCCGTTGGTGTTGTAACGCTGAAGGTTCACCGAGTTCGACTGCACGCGGAGGAGATTGCCACCGGCATCGCGGAAGACGCGTGCGCACAGTTCCTGATTGCCGCCGCGACAGCGGTTGACCAGGTCCTGCGCGCCGACCGACGCGATCACGCCGTTGATCGTGATGTCGAAATAATCGAGCGACGCGGTCAGCCCGCGCAGCGGCGAGGTGGTGACGCCTGCGGTCCAGGTGTCAGCTTCTTCGGGCAGCAGGTCCGGGTTGCCGCCGCCATGGATCAGCACGTTCACCGTCGAGCTGACATTGGTGACCGGGTTCACGTCGACGATGTTGACGTAGCTGATCGTCTGCGTGCTGTAGAGTTCGCTGAGACTCGGTGCGCGAATGTCGCGCGAGCGGGTGACGCGTCCGATCACGCCAGGAAAGAACTCGTTGGTCGCACCCAGCTTCCATGACCAGATGCCGCCGCTGTTGCGATAGTCGGAATAGCGCACCGCGCCGTTGAATTCGAGCTTGTGGAAGAACGGCACGTCGTTGAGCAGCGGGATCACCACCTCGCCGAACGCTTCCTTGACCGAATCCTTGCCGGCCAGCGAGCCGAACTGGAAAGTGGTGAAGGTGTTCGCGCGATCGAGCGCGCCGGCGACCGAATTGACGGACTCCCAACGCCCCTCGACGCCGACCGCGACCGACACCGGCCCTGCCCATAGCTCGAACGGTTCGCCGCGCAGGCTGACGCCGAACGTGTCGAGCTTGGTGGTCGAGCGCGAAGACGGCGTGCCGGTGACATAGGCGATCGCCGCCGCCGACGGCGCGCCGTAACCGAACAGGTTGAGCGGCACGCAATCGGTGGACGGATTGGTCAGCGCGATCCGGCAAACCGGCGTTCCGCCCGGTCCGATCACCGCATCCACCGCGTTGGCGAACTCGGCGGTCTTGCGGAAGCCCGGTGTGTCGATGTTGTTCTGATACTCGCCATGGCTGTAGTAGAGTCCGTAGCGCCACTTGCCGCCGCCGAAGCTGCCGTCGAGTGCTATCGTGCCCTGATAAGCCTCGCGCTCCAGATCGATCGTCGTGTAGGAAAGGTCGGAGTTGTACCGGCCCATGGTGAAGCTTGTCTCGCCCGCCGCCGCCAATTGCGCGCGGATTTCTGGCCGCAGAAAGGCGTTGTCGCGTTGGATGGTGATGCGGCTAGCCGAGTTCGGCGCACCCCTATTGTGGTCGCCGAACCAGGTATATGCGCCCCAATAGCGCGAATAGCGGCCCTCAATCGTCAGCTTGGCATTGTCGAAGACCTCATAGGAGATATTGGCAAGTCCGGCGATGCGCTTCTGCGGCGTCGAGAGCGGACTGAAATTGTCGTCGGACAGCGACTCCCCGCCGATCGTGAGCGACCGGCTCAGCACCGTGCCTAGCGCGATGGTGCGCAACGTGCCATCCGGATTGAACCCGCGATTGTTGAGCACGCCGGAGGTGATAATTCCGCCCAGGAACGCGTCGCCATACCCGACATCTGGCGTGAGCGCGCCATTGGCCAGCACCCATCGCCCGGTATTGGGCCGCGCGGTCTTGGTCATGATGCCGTCATTCTGCAGATACTCGCCGCCGATCATGAAATGACCGCGGCCATCCGCGAAATCGGTGCCGAACGCCGCTTCCAGCCGGCGCTGCCCGGCATCGCCATATTCGGTCGAGATGCCCGCTTCCGCACCCAGCCGGAAGCCCTTGAGGTCGTGGTCCAGCAGGATGTTGACCACCCCAGCGACCGCGCCAGAACCCCACGCTGCCGAAGCGCCGCCGGTGACGATGTCGACATTCTTGACCAGCACCGAGGGGATCGTACTGAGGTCATTGTCGCTGGCGAAGCGGCGCCCGTCGAGCAGCACCAGCGTGCGCGTCGCGCCGAGGCCGCGCAGATCGACCGGCATCCGACCCGCCTGCGCGTTGGTGCCCGAGGTCTGCGGCGACTGGCCCGCCTTGAACTGCGGCAGGTCGGCGAGCGCCGCGCCGACATTCGCACGGCTCGCGACGCCGAGCTCCGCGGCGCTGACGCGAGTGAGCGGGGTCGGCGATTCGAAGCCAGGCCGGTCGATGCGCGAGCCGGAGATGACGATCTCCGCATCGTGATCCTGCGCGTCGGGGGCCGGTTCCCCAGCCGCCGAACCGGTCTCCTGGCCGCGGACCGGCGAAGGCTGTGTGGACACCGCCGAGAGGACGGGTTCGGCCCGGTGGATCACCAGCACCCGGCCCGCGCGGCGCACGCTGAGGCCGGTGCCGCGCAGCAGGATCGCGAGACCGCCATCGACGCTGTGCGATCCCTGCAACGGCACGCTGCGCATGCCGCGCACCGCGGCGCCGTTGAACGAGACTTGCTGGCGCGAGGTCTGCGCGAACTGCCGCAGTGCGGACGCCAGATCCTGTGCCGGGATGTTGAAGCTGTAGGTCTGCACCTGCGCCACCGCCGCGGCTGGCACCGCCAGTGCGATCGCCGCTGCGGAACATGCCGTCGCCTGGAAGCTTCGCGCCATGATCATCGTCAAGTCTCCCTGAACCGGCGCTTTTTCGCGCCTGAACGAGTAAGACGCGCAGCATGCGAAACGCCGCCCGGGCCAATTTGAAAAAAATGCAGGGGCCAGGCGTTGCGTAACTTTATTGCGGGACGATGGTCACGACTTCGCCCTGGCGGATGACTCGAACCGGCAAGGTCTGCTCGACACCGGTCGCGAAGGCCTCGACATCGCCGGTGTTGAACACGCCGTTCACGCGCAACCGCCCGACCGCGCCGGTCAGTTCCACGCGCCGATTCGAATAGCGGTTGATACGCCCGACCGCGAGGCTCAGCGGCTCGTCGTCGAACACGAGCTGCCCGCCCTCCCACGACAGCGATCGCACCGGATCGGCCTTGGCCAGTTGCGCTGGCGACTGGCCCGACACGCCTACGACCAGTTCGCGGCCGGGCGTCAGCGCCGCCTCCTCGCCGCCTTTCAATCGGGACAGCACTTCGGCAGCGGTCGCGCTGCCCGCCGGCCGATCGAGCACCACGACCCGCCCCTCGTAGAGGATCACGCGCAGCTTGCCGTTGATCATCTCGACGCTGAACGAGGTACCCGTCGCGACCACCAGTCTGTCGCCCACGCGTACGCTGAACGGTTTCAGCGGATCCTTGGCAACGTCGAACTTCGCGCGGCCGGACATCAGCCGGAGCTCACGCCGATCGCCGCGCATCCGCACATCCACTTCGGTCGCGGCGTCGAGCGAGGCGCGCGATCCGTCATCGAGCATCACCACGCGACGCTCGCCGACCCCGGTGCGATAGATGTCCGGCGCGCTCTGCCACCACCAGGCCGTTCCGACGATGGCGAGCAACACCGCCGCCACAGCGGCGACCGCACGGCCGGTGACCGCCTGCCGCGCCCAGCGCCACTGGTTGCGCCGCCGGAACGTGGCCAGGGCGCGCTCGCGCAGATCGATCAGTTCGGGCGACGCCGCCGCCTCCCCCACCTGCCGCCACAGCCTGCTCGACCGCTCGAACGCCGCGAGATTGTCCGGGTTTCCGGCCAGCCACGCATCGAACGCGCTCTGCCGTTCGTCCGGCAGCGGCCCTTCCGCCAGCTCCAGGCACCAGGACGCGGCGGCCTCGAACCGCTCGGGCGAAGGTTCGCGCGGGCTCAAATCGCGTCTCCCAGCCGCGCCGCGAGCCGCGTCATCGCCTTGGTCAGATGCTTCTCGACCGTGCGCACCGTGATGCCAAACCCCTCCGCGATCACATCCTTGCTCATATATTCAAGCCGATACAGCACGAAGATCGCCGAGGTGGTCGGGTCAAGCTCATCGAGTGCCGCACGCAGCGCCGCCATCGAGCTGCGCGCGGCGGTTACGCGAAACGGATCGATCAGTTCGATCGCCTCGCCATCGATCTGCCCCAGCGTCTCGCGATAGTTGCGCCGCACCTGCTGGCGCCGAGCCCGGTCGCGCAGCAGGTTCGCGGCAATCTGGAACAGATATGCGCTGCCCGAGCGCACCGCCATGTCCGGCTGTCCCGCGATCCGCGAGAAGACTTCCTGCGTCAGGTCCTCCGCTTCGGCGTGATCGTGTACGCGACGGAGAAAGAACGCCATCAGCGCGGGACGGA
>NZ_JBCNMA010000069.1:0-17238 GCF_039595165.1 Sphingomonas sp. | reverse complement strand
CCGGCGCACCGCAATGGGCGGGGCTGCTCACTGCACAGGGCAAGGCGCTGTTCGACTTCATCCTGTGGGATGACGGCGACGCGATCCTGATCGATTGCGAGGCGGAGCAGCGCGAGGCGCTGATCCGGCGCCTGTCGATCTATCGCCTGCGCCGGCCGATCGCGATCGAGACGGCCGAGGGCGGCGTGCACTGGTCGCGCGACGCGGGGCAAGGCGTTCCCGACCCCCGGCTCACGGAACTCGGTTGTCGCTGGCTGGGGGAGTCAACGGGTGCGTCCGCGACCGGCTGGCGCGAACACCGTCTGCGCCTCGGCGTGACCGAGGGGGTCGCCGAGCTCGGTCAGGACAAGACGCTGTGGCTCGAGTGCAATGCCGCCGAGCTCAACGGCGTCAGCTTCGGCAAGGGCTGTTATGTCGGCCAGGAGAATACCGCGCGGATGAACTGGCGCGCCAAGGTCAATCGCCGCCTCGTCGTCGCGCCGCTCGGCGAGCCGGGCGAGCGCACCCGCACGACCTATCCCGAGCTCGGCCTGATGGTCGAGCACCGCCGCGTCGAGGCGCTGGGCGATGCGTTGATGCCGGATTGGCTGGCTGGGGCGTTGAACGCTGCGGCTAGTGCTTGAAGCAATTCTGACGATGCCATTCGAGGAAATGCGGGTGCGGCCGATCGAGCAATCGGGCCGGTGATAGCGCGCGGCCCGTCGGATTCAGTAACGCGCGCACGGCGTCCGGATCATTAGCCTGGCGCGAAACAAGAATTTCGAGATCGTCGGACAGTCCGATCAGGCCGCGATCGAACATCCAGTGAACGGTACCAGAGAGCGCGATACCGTTGGTGACGACATCCGGCCCGTTCGCTTCCACCGGTTTAATATGTGCCGCTTCCGCCTCAGCCCTACCACCGCCATTGATGAGCCGCAGTCCGGTAATCGCGCAGCGCTGGCCATAGGCATCGAGTACCACTTTGCGGAAGACACGGTCGCGTACCGCGCGCGATGTGAGCATCGTTATTCGGTCATGCGCCTGCTCGAAGACGAAAGCCGTTCGCTGTTCTCGTAAACCGTACATATCGGTCTCAGACTCCGTGCGCGGCAAGATCGGCGCATCGTCCGCAAGGCCGATGTCAAGGATCCGCGCGAAATCCTCGTTCGAAATCGCGCGCACTGCTGCTTGTGCGCGTCCCGAGATCGCGCCCATCTCGTTGAGCAGCCCCGTTCGATCGGTCCATCGGTCGTACGGAATGCGACTGGGTTCGGAAAATCGAGATAGGAGCCTGGCTCGATAATCGCGCGATACATTGTCGGATCCGCCGGATCGGGAATGATCCGCTGGAGCCGGGCGACTGCGAAATAGCCTCTGCTGCCGCGGACCTTCACGGGCTCATAGTAGACAATCCAGTCGCCTTCGCACTGACGTACGCGACTGAGATACTGCGCTGGAAACTGGTAATGCTCTGCCGGAGTGTCCTGGTAAATTGAATCCGCTCGATGAACGAACACGCCTCGCGCCATGCGATCTCCTCTCGTCGTCGAGCATGGCCTGAGATTACATTGCGCGCCAGTTTTTGCTGCTCACGCAACGAAAAAGGGAGGCCGGTTGCCCGGCCTCCCCAATTCTTGTCGATCCGCAGCGCGGACCGCGTGGCTTACATGCCCGAGCCCGGACCGTAAGTGATTTCCACGCGGCGGTTCTGCAGTTCGCGAACCCCGTCGGCGGTCTCGACGCGCGGACGGCTCTCGCCGAACGCTTCCGAGCTGATCACGCCATCGGGGATGCCGCGGCCGCCCAGATACGCACGGACCGAGTCCGCACGGCGCTGCGACAGGCCGACGTTGTAGCTCGCCGAACCCGAACGGTCGGCGTGGCCCGCCAGCATGACCTGCGCGTTGCCGCAGTTCTGGTACGCCGAGATCGCGTTGTCGAGGATGCCGGCCGCCTCGGGCGTGATGTCCGACTTGTCCCACTCGAAGAACACGATGTACGGCCCCGGGGTGCAGACCACCGGCGGCGGCGGCGGCGGCGGGGTCGGCGCGGGCGGCGGGGGCGGCGCAGGCGGCTCCGGCGGCGGCGGCGGCGCAGGCGGCTCGCCGAAGTTGAAGGTCACGCCGCCCAGGATGCTGTGCGAGCGGAACCGGCCGTTGAACTCGCGGCCGGTCACGTCGACCAGCTTGACGTCGTCGGCGTTGAAGAAGCGATACTTCAGCGTCACGTCGATGTTGTCGCTGATCGGCTGACGCACGCCCGCGATAACCTGCCAGGCGAACACGGTGTCCGAATCGTCGAGGAACGAGCCCTGCTGGTTCAGGCCATAGTCGGCCTTGACGCGGGACACGCCCACGCCGCCGCCGATGAAGCCCTGCACGCCATCGTCTTCGCCGAAGTCGAGCAGGCCATTGACCATGAAGCTCAGCGCCGACGACGAGCCGCCGGCGTAGTCGAACGTGCCAGACGGCATGTTGAAGATCGCGCCACCGCTCGTGAAGATCGGCGTGGTGACGGTCGAGCTGTAGCCATCGACGGTCGCGCGGCGATAGCTGACATCGGCCTCGATGCGGAACCCGCCGAGGTCGTAACCGATGACGCCGCCGACGTCCCAGCCATAGTTGTGATCGACCCGCGCCGCATCCTCGACGGCGCCGATGTCGAAGTTGATGTCTTCGACGATCATCGCGCCGCCCTCGACGCCCACATACCACGCGTCATCGCGGGCGAGGGCGGGCGTGCTGAGCGCGGTCGAAGCGAGTGCCAGTGTTACGGCAAGCTTCCGCATCATAATCCCCTTTCTTGGTTGCCACTTCGGACAGCGCTAACTTCCTACCGTGTGGAAAGTTTCCGCGCAAGCGAACAAAATCTGGGGACTGTTGCCGGAACGTCACAGTTATCCGGCGTCGATCAGGCCATGTGCCCGCAACGCCTGCAGAATCGCTTCGATCGCCGCGCGCGCCTCCCCGTCGACGACGTCGCCGCCATCCGGTTCGTCGATCGCCGCTTCGCGCGGACCGACCACTTGCTCGCCGTCGATCACGAGCTGTGCGGCGGCGACCGCGCCGACCCGCCACGCGCCCGAAACGTGGCGCGCCACCAGTCCCTCTTCCGCGATCCAGACGGCCATGCCCTCACGCGGCGCCGCGAAGCGCCAGCCGCCGACGGTCCACAGCGCAAGCGCACCCGCCGACCCCGCCCAGGCGCCCGCGGGCGAATCGCCGACGATCCAGCACTGGCCCGGAACCGGGGCCGCCGGCGGCGCGTCGAGACCGCGCGCCTCGGCGCACGGCTGAAGCAGCCCGTCGGCGAGCAGCGTGGCGTAGAAGTGCACGAACGGCTTGTTGCTGTACGGATCGCGCAGGATCTGGGTCTCGCCGCGCTCGGCGATCAGGTAACCCGCCTTGAAGTTGCCGAACGCGATCGACAGCGAACCCGCCGCGATGTCGGGCATGTCCTCGGCCTCGACCACCGGATAGCCGAGCAGCGTCGCCGGCTGGCCCGCGGCGATGCCCGGCTGCCACAGGAACGCGCCGTCGCTGGTCTTGAACTTGCGGATCCGCGCCAGCGTCGCCGAGTTCATCACGAACGCCGCGCCCTGGCGATAGGGCGGCCGCAGCGCCTGGACCAGGTCGATCAGTCTCTCCTCGGGATTGCTCGCGAACGCGCCCGACGCACCCGAGGCGACATGCTGCAGCGTGCCGAAGGCGCGGGCTCCGTCGCTCGTCGCCGCGGTGGCATAGGCGAGGAAGCCCTTGGGCTTGTTGGTGCCGTTGCCGCTGACGAACGCCGCGCCCTCGGCCCGGGCGAACTCGCGCGCGATCTCGTCGGCGAGCCATGCCTCGACGTCGAAGGCGGCGTCGTCGAGCATCGTCTGGCTCGCCGCCGGATTGGCGTAGAGGTCGCCCATCGGCGGCGCGATCTCGTTGAAGGTCGCGGTATTGGTCTCGTCACGGTCGCCGGTCTCGGCCGCCCAGCCCGAGGGCGTGCCGCCCGACGCGACCAGCTTGCGATAGCCCGCGCTGCCCACCGTCACCACGTTCGCGATCGCGCGGATCGGCGAGATGCTCGCCAGCGTGCTGTCGACCAGCGCATCGATTTCGCGCGGGATGGCATAGCCGCCCGCGCCGTCGCTTGCCCCCGACATCGCCTTCATCTCGAGCGCGCCGGCGCCCGAGCGCAAAAAGCCCTCGAACATCGCGCCATTGGGCGCGCGCGCGCCCTCCAGCACCGGCCGCGCCATCGGCACGCCCGCACCCTCGATCGCCTCGAACGACTGTTCGAGGACGTCCGCCTTCGTCTCCATAGTCTTCTCCCATGCCAAGAAATCCTCCGCGTTCCCCGGCGAAGGCCGGGGGCACGGGGAGGGAACCATCCGGCGCAGCCGGCTGGTGGAGGGGGCCCGCAGCGGCGGGCCCCGTCGTTTCAGAAATTCGTCACGCTAGCACCGGCCAGTCGCTGCGCCGTCGGCGCAGCTAGTTCACCGCCTGCCCAGCCGCTGGCAGTCGCTTGCCCACCCAGGCCGCGATCGCGTCGCCCTCTGCCTCATCCAGGCCAGGCATCACATTGATGGTCCGCCCGCCATAGTCGAACTGCACGCTGCCCGGCGTCATCGGAAAGAATGGCGGATAATTCGGTTGCATGAACCCGCCACCGTTCCACGGCCAGGACGCCCGTCCGGCACGCAGCCGCCGAACCTCGCGCCCGTCGTAGCGACGGGTGCGCGACAGCAACGGCATCCGCCAGCGATATTCGAGCGCGCCATCGCGTACGCCGATCTGCGACCGGCCATTGATCTGCCATCCGAGCCAGGACGCAGCGAACACCCAGCCCGCAGCCCAGCCGGCCAGCCACAACGCCATGAACACCCGTTCGCCGGCACCGATCGATCCGGTCAGCAGCGCGCCGATCGCCGCGATGCCGCCGAAGGTCCAAAAGGTCAGCCACACTGCCAGGAAGGGGAGCGCGAACCAGTTGCGCCGCGCCCGGGACACCACCCATTCCACGCCGTCGTCCACTTCGATGCTGAAGCGTGCGCGCGGCAACGGCTCGAATCCCCGCATATCCTTCCCCCCGGCTACTTCGTCGAAGCTAGCGTTGGCCGGCTTCAAAGCAATCCTGCTCTGCCGCCACCGCATGCACCCGCGCCAGCGCCTGCATCGGCCGCGCCACCAGGCTCACCTCGCACAGCTCGACATCGGAAAGCTCGCGCCACTGCCCATGCCGCGCCGCGCGCACGCGATAGCCGAAGCTGAGCCCGCTCACCGCGCCCTTCGCCACCAGCGCCGCCAGCTCGGGCGCATCGATCCGCCCGGTCACGCGCAGCCCGCGCGCGTCCTCGCCGATCGCCTCGATCACGCCGACCGGCTCGCCGCGATGCTGCCACAACAGCGGCACGCGGCGCACGCGCTCACCGAACGCCCCCCTGCGGATCACGTCGCCGCCCCGGTCGGGCGCATCGAACACCGCCGCATAGCCCGCGAACCGGACAGACCCATTGCCCGTCATGTTTGTTCCCCTGCGAAAGCAGGGGCCCAGGGTCGCGGGCGATACTGGCGAGTAGCTCTGGACTCCTGCTTTCGCAGGAGAACAGATCGCGCCTCTTCGCCTCTCACTTGCCCAGCCCCCAGAAGCCCAGCTTCACCGCCAGCCCGACGACCACCAGCGCCAGCAGCATCCGTACCACCCAGCCCGCTACCGCCTTCACCGCCGAGCGCTTGGCGTCGCGCCACGCCCCGAGCAGCTCGCGCAGCTCGCCCATGTCCTTGGCCGCCTGCGGATCGTCGAGCCCCAGCCGGGTCAGCGCACGGCTCGCGCCGAGCTCGCCCGCTTCCTCGGCGATCGCGCGCAGCGTCGCCAGGTCCGCGCCCTCGGCCGCGCCCTGGGCGATCAGCTGCGCCAGCAGTCCGCTGTTCATGCCGCGCCTCCTTCCGGCCCCGGGCCTTCCAGCCCAAGCATCACCCGCTTCTCGTCCGTCGTCAGGAACTCCGCCGCGCTCACCGATCGCCACAGCCGCTCGCGGTCCTCGGCCATTGCCGGCACCTTGTCGATCTCGACCCGCAGCGACGCCTCCGGAAACCATCCTGCCAGCCCCTGGGCCAGCTCGGTCAGGATCTTCTCGGCGAGCGGCAGGATCGTCAGTCGCCACACCGCGCGATTGGCCTCGCGGTAATTGGCGTAGCTGTTGTCGCCGGGCAGCCCGATCAGCATCGGCGGCACGCCGAACGCCAGCGCGATCTCGCGCGCCGCCGCGGCCTTGAGCCCGACGAAATCCATGTCCGCCGGGGACAGGCTCAGCGCCTGCCATCTGAGCCCGCCCTCGAACAGCATCGGCCGCCCCGCGTTCGCGGCCCCCGCGAATGCCGCCTCCATGTCCGCCTTGAGCCGCTCGAACTGCGCGGGCGACAGCGCCGATCCGTCGCCCGGGTCATAGACCAGGGCCCCCGACGGCCGCGCGGCATTGTCGAGCAGCGCCTTGTTCCAGCGTGTTGCCGCATTGTGGATCGCGACCGCCCCGCTCGCCGCGCCCAGGCAGCCAAGGCCATAATGATCGTCGACCGGGCTGAATGCCTTGAGGTGGATCACTTGGGGATTGCCGCTCGCATCCTCGGCCGCGATCCGGCTCACGCTCCCGCCCACGCGATAGCGATAGGCGGCGGGCCAGCCGCCGGCATCGGTCTCGACGCTCACGCGCTCGGGACGCAGCGCGAACAGCTCCGCCACCCCGCCCGCGCCGTCGCCCAGCACCTGCACGAAGGCGTTGCCGTGCAGCAGCAGCTGCGCCGCCAGCGTGCCGGTGAGCTCCTGGCCCTGCGAGCGCGCCGCCACCAGCTTGTGCAGCGCGAGGTCGGATGCCGCGACCGGCGCGGCCGCCACGCCCTCCGCCACGATCTTGACCGCGCGCTGCGCCACGGGATTGGCCGCATAGCCCTCGCGCACCTGCGCCTCGTAGCTTTGCGGCCATTCGCCGAGGCCGCCGGCCATGCCATAGGCACGCGCCAACGCCGGCCGCGACGCCTCGCGCCGCTTCCCGAACCATTTCATCTCGTTCTCCTTTGATCGCCTCTCGGCGATGGGCGGCGCCGGCCCGCTCCCCCACCCGGCCACCCACGCCAGTGTTCTTGATGGGCGGCCGGGTGGAGAGCGCCGGCGCCGTATCCGCGTCAGCGGATCAAAGCCCCGCTGCGCGTCCGAACCAGATCACGTGGCGCGGCCCCTTGCCGTTCTGCCGCGCCCGCACCGCCACTTCCTCCACCGCGAACCCGGCCTCGCCCATCCGCCGCCGGAAACGGTCGTCGGGACCCGCCGACCACACGGCCAGCACCCCGCCGGGCTTCAGCGCCGCCTTCGCCGCGCGCAGCCCGTCGAAGCTATAGAGCTTGTCGTTCGCCAGCCGCGTCAGCCCGTCCGGGCCATTGTCGACGTCGAGCAGGATCGCGTCATAGGCGCCGCGTCCCGTGGCGATCGCCGCCCCGACATCGCCGATCACCACTTCCGTCCGCGGATCGTCGAGGCACCCCGCCGCAAGGCTTTCCATCGGCCCGCGCGCCCAGTCGATGATCTTCGGCACCAGCTCGGCGACCACCGCCGTACCCGCCGGCCCCAGCAGCGCCAGCGCCTTGCGCAGCGTGAATCCCATGCCGTAGCCGCCGATCAGCAGCCGCGCCGACGCCGGCGCCTTGAGCCGCGCCAGCGTCATCTCCGCCAGCGCCTCTTCCGATCCGCTCATCCGGCTCGACATCAGCTCGTTGCGGTCGAGCACGATCATGAAGTCGCCGCCGCGCCGGAACAGCCGCAGCGGCTCGCCGCCCGGCACCTCCGCCACATCGATCAGCTCGCGCGGGGTCAAATCTCGCTTCCCATCCTCCGCCCATAGCCCGCCACCGGCTCAAGGCCAGCAAAAGCGCAGCTCGGTCTCGCCCGCCGGCGCGCCGTCGGCATGGAAGCGCCGCTCGGCGATCCGCCCGCGCCCTTCGCGGTCCACCGTCACCACCGTGCTGCACCGCGTGCCATAGACGGGCCCGCGGATGAACACCGGCGAGTTGAGCGGCTCGAACATGTCCACCTCATGCCGTTCGGGCGTCCCCGCCGGCCGCTCGTCCGCCAGCGCCGCGAACAACGGCGCGATCGCCCCGTCCCCCGCCGCCAGCCAGCTCGCCACCCCCGCCTGCAGCCGCAGCGTCTTGGGCCACAACGTATCGAGCAGCCCGTTCGACAGCCCGTGCATCCCCGCGCCCAGCGGCCGCCGCAACGGCTCGGGCCGGTTGGTCAGGAACATCGGTCCCTCGGGCTCGACCGCGATCAGGTTGAACGGATTATAGGCTTCGAGATCCGCCGGCTCCGCCCCCGCCAGCATGTCCGTCACCAGCGTCCCGCGCGACATCCGCTCGGGATCGGGCGCTTCGCCGCGCACATTGGTCACCGCCGCGAACCGCCCGTCCTCGTTGAGCCCGAGCCAGGTTCCGCCCGCGACCAGGTCGCGCCCCGCGATTACGGACCGGCCGCGCGCCATCCACCGCGCCAGCCCGGCCGCCGGCCGGTCGTGCCGCTCGTCGCGGTTGCCCGCCGCCACCAGCCGCCACTCGGGATGCGCATGCCACGCCAGCGCCAGAACACACATGGCGCAACGCTAGCGCCGCCGATGCCCCGCCGCCAAGCCGCTTCGCCGCGCCGCGCGCGCCCCTCGGCCTATTCGCCGCCGGCCGCCTCCTCCGCCTCGGGCAGCGCGCTCGCCCATTCGGCAAGGTCGGCCAGCGCGATCGCCGTCGAGAACTCGATCCCGATCCGGTCCTCCTTGATCCAGCGCACCCGGCCCGAGGGCGAGCCGAGTCCCTCGATCATCAGCTCGACCGCCGCATCCATCTCCATCGGCAGGTCGCTTTTGACCTTCGCGCCTTTCTGCGAGAGGTCGAGCAGGTCGACGAGATGCCACATCACCCCCACCCGCAGCCGCGCGCGGCGATGGACCGTCAGCCGCGGACCGCGCGGCGTTTCCTGCGCGGACAGCTGCTGGGGATTGAGATAGGCCGCGACGTCGATCGGGGCGTCGAAGGTGACGCCGGCGTTCCGGTCCTTGACCCAGCAGATCCTGCCCGCGACCGGCTCGGATCCCTTGGGCTCGACGCGCACCGCCATGCCGGGATCGAACGCGGCATAGGTCTCGAGCATCAGGCCGCCGGCACCGATATTCCGGATCAGGCACAGATGCTGCGCGCCGTCCTCCGCGACGACGCGGGCGACGCGGAACAGCGTCGTGAATCGCTCGTCGGTGCGTTGATCCGGCACCAGGCTGGCTTCCGGCGCAACCGCAATGTTTCGCACGGGGCATCCTCCCGCGAGCATCGACCACCGTGACGGAGAGTGCTCGCAGCCCCCCATGTCCGGCCCCACCAAAGCCTGTCTTACCGCCTTTAGGGCTAACTCGAATTTGCCAAGCGTGGTTAATATCCACGTTCAATCGCATCATCCCCGCGGCCGGCCGCTGGCGCCGTCACCCGGCCGGTCGATCGCCACCAGGAACATTCGGCAGCGCCAGCGCGTCCCTTCGCGTCACCCCAGCCGCCGCACCCCCGCGGCCCCGCGCCGCCCCAGCATCAGCTCGCTCAGCGCCCACACCAGCGCGTCGGCGCGGTCGGGCGAGCGGCCCGGCCCTTCATAGCCGCCGCCCGCCACCAGCCCGCACAGCTCGTCCTCGAGCTGGGGGAAGCGCCCGGCGTGCTTCACTCTCCCGCCCTCGTACAAGGCCGCCACCGGCTCGGCCCGCGCCGTCTTGCCGCGGCTGGCGTGCACCAGCTTCAACGGCAGCGCCACTTCCGCCGCGCGCAGCACGCTCTTCACCATGTCCCCGCCCTGGTTCTTCTCCGCCACCACTTTGTCCGCCTTGTGCCGCCGCGCGCATTTCGCCACCGCGCGCGCCCAGCCTTCGGGCGAGAGGCCGCCCACGCTCGCATCCTCGAGCACATGTCCGATCCCGGCCGCGTCGAGGGCCACCGCGACGATCCCGCACGCGTCGCCCTCGGCGCTCGCCGGCGGATCGACGCCCACCACCACGCGCACCACCTCCCTCGGCTTCCTCCCCCGGCACGCCTCGATCGTCGCGCGCGTCCACAGGGCGCCCGCGACGTCGTCGATCAGCTCGCCGTCCAGCTCCTGCCGCCCGAGCCGGGTGCCGCCATATTCGGCCTCCATCGCCTCCACGAAACTACGGGGCAGATGCGGGTTGTCGCGCGTCCGCCCGCGCGTTTCGATCGTGCCCGGCAGCGCCATCACGCGCCGCATCAGCTGGGTCGAGCGCGGCGTCGTCGTCACCAGCACGCGCGGCCGCTCGCCCAGGCGCAGGCCCATCAGCAGATTGTCCCACGCCGCCTCGCCGCCGCGGCCCCATTTGCCCAGCTCGTCGCACCAGGCGAGGTGATGCTCGGGCCCGCGCAGCCCCTCGGGCGAATCCGCCGAATAGGCGATCGCGATCGCGCCCGAGGGAAATGCCAGCTCGCGCGTGCTCGCCCGCCACACCGGCCGCCGGTCCGCGCGCGCGGTGGCGATCAGCCCGGCCCGCCCCTCGATCATCACCCGGCGCACCTCGTCCAGCGTCGCGCCGACCAGCGCGAAGCGCCCGTCCGGCAGGGTGCGCGCCAGTTCGTTCAGCCATTCGCTTCCCGCGCGCGTCTTGCCGAAGCCGCGCCCGGCGCGGATCAGCCACACGCGCCAGTCGCCCGGCGGCGCGGTCTGCCCGCCATGCGCCCAGGCGCGCCAGCGCGCGAGGAACTCACGCAGCATCGGCCGGGTCATCCCGCGCAGCGCCTCGCCCCGTTCCTGCTCGGGCAGCGCGATCAGCCGGTCGATCATCGCATGGACATGCGCGTCACTCGCCATCGTCCGCTCCCCGCTCGCTCGCCCCGCCGGGGCGCACCGCTTTCCCCGCCGCCACCGCGGCGGCCCAACCCGCCTCGCGCGCGCGCCTCGCCTCGATATGGGCGAGCCGCTTCAGCAACATCTTGTCGGTTTCCTCGGGCGCCGCGAATTGCGGCTGGCGCCCCTTGTGCGGCTTGCCCTGCGCGGTCCGGTGCTGCGACAGCAATCGCAGCGCGGCCTCGAAATCGATGCCGCCGGAATCGCCGGGATCGCCGCCCTCGACCTGCTCGTCCCGCCTGCGCCCCTCCAGGACGTGGCCGACGAGCCGCGTCTCCAGCATCTGGTAGCCGAGCGCGAGCGCCTCTTCCCATTGCGCGGCGAACTCCGGATCGCGCCGCCGCGCGGCATAGACGGTCGCCGGAAACACCCCGGCCGCCGCGGCGGCGCGCGACACGTTGCACGTCGCGGCCAGGTGATCCAGGAACGCGGCGCGCATCGCCTTGCCCCACCGCGCCTGCCAGCGCTTGCCGCGCGGCGCCGGCTGCACCTTCAGGATCGAGCGGCATCCTCGCGCCATTTCATATCTCCCCAACGCAAACCGGGCCGGAAGGCGTCGCCGCCCCGGCCCGACTCGCAGTTCTCCAGCGTTCCTGTTTTGTACCTATGCAGCGTGACGATGTCAAGCACAATTTTCCCATTTGGTTCGTTTTGTGTCTGCGCCCGGTTCGCGTGGCGCATCCGTTCGAGCGGGGCGTCGAGCTCAGCCGTTCAGTCGCGGCGCAAAGAGATCTGGCGTTGGCGCGAAGCGCTCATCCCCCTTTTCAGGGTGCGTCAAGCGCTGGCGTTGAAGGATGGACGGCGTTGACGCGCAGGATCACCTCTTCGCGCCTCCGCGCCTTCGCGTGAACCAATCTCTTTCCTTAATATCCGCGCCCAGACCCGGCGCTGCGGTCTGAATGCCGATCCGGGTCAGGCCTTCACCGCCGCCCAGGCCGCGACCTCGTCGCCGCGCCGCCGCGTGACGGTCAGCGCGCCCGCTTCGCCGGTCGCCGGGTCGATCTCGATCGCGCCGTCCCATTCGAACGTCGCGTTGCCCGCGATCGTCACCCGGTCGCCGCCCGCCGGCCCGTCGGCGCGCACGCGCACGCGGCCGCCGGGATTGTGCACCGTGATCCATCGGCCGAACGGCAGGCGGCCGGTCAGCCCCGCGGCGTGCGCCGCCGCGCCCATCGCCGTGCCGCAGGCGTTGGTCAGGCCGATGCCGCGCTCATAGGTATGGACGAACAGACCCGCCTGCCCCGGACTTGATCCGGGGTCGGGGCGCAGCTCGACGAAGCTCACATTGGCGCGGTCGGCGAGCAGCTCGGGGCCGGCCTCGCACCAGTCGCCGAGCGCGGTGAGCTCGGCGACGTCGATCTCGTCGACGAAAGCGATCAGATGCGGGTTGGGCATCGCCACCGCGGTGAAGTTGCGGCGGTTCGGCAGTCCGGGCACCGGCGCGTCGATCACCGGCGCCGCGACGCGCAGCCCGGCCGCGGCGGGATCGGTCGAGGCCGGGCCCACCGTCGTGCGCACGGTGTAGACGCCGGGGGCCAGCTCGGCCTCGTGCGCCACTTCGGCGTCGCTCGTCTTCAACCGCACCGTCGCCGCGTCGATGCCCAGCGCCTCGAACCCGGCGCGCGCGGTGCAGCGCAGCCCGTTGAGGCAGGTCTCGGGGATCGAGCCGTCGGCGTTCACCACCATCTGCGCGAACGCGGCCTCGCCCTCGCCGGGCCGCAGCAACAGCAGCCCGTCGGCCCCCACCGGCCCGCGCCGGTCGCACAAGGTCCGCGCGACCCGCCCCCATTCCGCATCGGACAAATCCAATGCGCGAGCGTCCAGAAGGGCGAAATCATTCCCCGAGCCGTGGCATTTGGTGAAGGCGAGCCGCATCCGTCCGCATCTAGGGGCATCGCCGGGTCATGCAACCCAGATCGGCTTGAGGCGCGGAAAGCCGGGCTGGCGCATCGCCGCGCAAGCTGCGACAAGCGGGGCGATGACGGGCATCCTGTTCCTCGCGGTCGTGGTCCTCGGCATCGTCGCTGCCGCTCAGGGCCAGAAGCTGCGCGAACTCGGCCGCCGGATCGACAGGCTCGAGCGCACGCGCCCGCCCGTCGCTGCAGCGGCGCCCGGCCCGGTCCCTGCCCCGGCGGCCGCCGCTCCGCTCCCGTCCCCCGTTCCGGCCGCCCCGGCCCCCACGCCGCAGACGGTGCCGCTGGCGGAGCCGGAACCGGAGCGAGAGCCGGAACCGGAGCGAGAGCCGGAAGGGGAGCGAGAGCCGGAAGGGGATATGGCTGCCATATCGGCCCCGGCCCCGCCGCCGCGCCCCACGCTCGAATCGCTGATCGGCGCGCGCCTGCCCGTGTGGATCGGCGCCATCGCCCTCGTCACCGCCGGCTTCTTCCTCGTCCGCTATTCCATAGAAATCGGCCTGCTCGGCCCCGCCGTACGCACCCTCCTCGCCGCGCTGTTCGCGGTACTGCTGATCGCGGGAAGCGAAGTGGCCCGCCGCCTGCCCGCCGTGCGCGACGACCCGCGCATCGCCCAGGCGCTCGCCGGCGCGGGCATCGCGAGTGCCTATGGCACGCTCTACATCGCCGCCGCCCTTTATCATTTGATCGCGCCGCTTCCCGCCTTCGTGCTGATGATCGCGGTCACCGCGCTCGGTCTCGCGCTCGCGCTTCGCCATGGCCCGCCCACAGCGGTGCTGGCGCTGGCCGGCGGCTTCGTCGCGCCGCTCGTCGCGGGCTATGACGCCGCCGGCATCGGCCCACTGCTCGTCTATCTCGCCCTGTTCACCGCGGCGCTGTTCGGCCTGGCGGTACATCGCGGCTGGTCCTGGCTCGCCCTCGCCGCGACCGCGTGCGGCTTCGCCTGGGTCAATTTCCTCTTCTTCGCGCTCGGTCCGGACGAGCTCGCCGCCCCCGCCGCCTTCGTGGCGCTCCTTGGCACCGGCGCCAGCCTGGCGCTGCCCCGCACCGGCGTCGCATCGGCCTGGCTCCGGCTCGCGCCGCTCGTCGCCGGGCTGGTGCAGCTCCTCGCCTTCGCCCCCGCGCTCGATTTCTCCGCGCTGGCCTGGGCGCTCTACTTGTCCCTCTCCGCCGCCGCGCTGATCCTCGCCTGGCGCGACCCGACCTACCTTCCCGGCGCGCTGGCCGCGCTGGTGCTCGCGCTGCTGCTGCTCGCCCTCGGTCTCGACCAGCCGCAGCAGGGCGCGACGCTTGCCGCCGCGATCGCCGCCGCTGCGCTTTTCGCGTTACCCGGCCTCGTGCTCCTCGCCCGCGCGCGCGGCTGGGCGATCCTCGCGCTCGGCGGCATCGCGGGGCCGCTGCTGCTCGCCAATGCGCTGGACCCGCAGCGCCTCGGCGACTGGCAATGGGCCGCGCTCGGCCTCGCCGGCGCGGCCCTCGCCGCGTGGGTGAGCTGGCGACGCCGGGCCGAAGCCGGAACGCGCGATCCCGGCCTCATCGGCGGCGCGCTCATCGCCGCGATCCTTGGCGTCGTGGCGCTGGGGCAACTCGCGGGGGCGGACTGGGTCGCGGTCCCGCTCGCCCTCGCCGCCGTCGCGCTCGGCCTCTGGGCGCGCCGCACCGGCGATCCGCAGCTTCACCTCCTCCCCGCGCTCGCGCTCGCCGCGATTCTCCTCATCGGGGGCGAGCCGCTCGTCGGTTACGCCATGCTCGTCGCCGATTCCGCGAGCGGCGGGCATCTGCCCTATCGCGATCTCCCGAGCCTCTCCCTCGCGCTGCGCCACCTGCTCCCGGCGTTGCTCGCGGCAACGTTGCTGCTTGCCGACCGCCGGCAGTTCGCCCGCACGCGCAAGGCTGTGCTGAGCGGCGCGATCGCCGTCGCGCTGCTCCTCCTCTATCATCTCGCCAAGCTGCCGCTCGCCATCGCCGACGAACCGCGGTTCACGGCCTGGGGCTTCGTCGAGCGTGCGCTCGTCACGCAGGCATTGCTCGCCGCGGGCTGGATGGTCCAGCGCCGTACCGGCTGGTCGGCGCTGGCGCTGATCCTGTTCGGGCTCGGCCTGGTCCGCATCGTCTGGTTCGACCTGCTGCTGCTCAATCCGGCGTTGGTCGCGCAGCACGTCGGCGGCGCTCCACTCGCCAACGCGGCCGCGCTTCATCTCGCCCTTGCCGCTATCTGGACCTTCACCTTCGCGCCGGGCCGGCGGTGGCGCCCGCTCGGCCTCGCCCTGATCCTCGCCGCGACCGCCGCCGCCGTCCGCCAAGCCGCGCACGGCACCCTCCTCACCGGCCCGATCTCCACCGGCGAGAATTACGGCTATTCCGCCGCCCTCCTCCTCCTCGCACTCGCCTGGCTCGCGCTCGGGATCCGCAGCGGCGCGCGCGACCTGCGCCTCGCCGGGCTCGCCTTGCTCACCGCGGTGACGCTCAAGGTCTTCCTCATCGACGCCGCCGCGCTCGCCGGGTTGCTCCGCATTCTCTCGTTCCTCGGTCTCGGAGTCGCGCTGATCGGGATCGGCTGGGTCTATAACCGCTTCCTCGCCACGCCAGCCGCAGCTTCGGCCGAGAAGACCTGACGCCGTTCAGTTCAGCCCGTAATGATCCGCCACCCGGTCGAGCGCCAGCGTCAGCACCAGCCGGCCAGCGCGCGTGGGCCAGCCGAGCGCCTTCTCCGCCGTTGGAACCGTTTCACCGGCACAGATCACACGCCACAATATGTCCGAAAGCCCCGGCCCCGCGGCACTCACCGCCGCGTCGAACCGGCGCTTGGCCGCGATCTGCGCCGTCGTCGGATCGAGCCGGTCATGCGCCCCGTGGCGCGGCCCGGCAGGCGCGGCATCCCAGCGCATCGTCACGCGCGGACCCAGTGCCGCGGTCTCATAGTCGGCCCGCAACCGCTCGCCGGCGTCGAACTGGCGCCCGTCGACCAGCCCGCGCGCACGCAGCCAGGACAGCGGTGATTCGGCCAGGTTCACCGTGACGCGCCGCCCGTTCTTCCGTGCCGGCGCATGGTGGACGACATGTCCGTCCTCGATCGATCGCTCCACCAGTTCCCGCATCCATGAATCTCCGCCAATCGCGAATACCCCTTGCCATATCGTCACGCTTGTAGGAAAGAAGTTTAACCTAAACGGTTATCGGAGTTGGCTAGATGATCACCGCGATCCGCGAAGTGCGCCGCGCCAAGGGTCTGACGCTCGAGGAAGTGGCGCAACGCTGCGATCCGCCCACCACCGCGCAGACCATCGGCCGGCTCGAGACCGGCACGCGTACCGTCTCGGTCGGCTGGCTCAACCGCATCGCCGCCGCGCTCGGCGTCGACGCTGCCGATCTGGTGCGGCTGCCCGACCGGCCGGACATCGCCGTCGCCGCGATCCTCGACGCTTCCGGGGCCCAGGCCCCACGCCGCGCCGCCACGGTGGCGCCGCCCCATCCCGAACCCGAGCTCGTCGCGATCACCGTCGCCGGCGGGGTTGGCGACTATCGCACCGGCGACGTCATCTGGTGCCGCCGGCTCGCTCCGGGCGACTTCGCTTCGGCGCTCAACCGCGACGTGCTGATTCCGCGTCCGGCGGGCCGCTTCCTGTTCGGCCGCCTGATCGCGCACGAGGGCGAGGGCGGCCGGCTCAACATCCTTCCGCTCGGCCCTGGCGCGCGTCAGCAGGTGGTCGCCGATCCGCCGTGGATCGCATGCGCGGTCCAGCTCATCCGCCAGCTCTGACGCCATCTTGCGTACCACCCGATAGAGGCGCATGCTCCCCTTGTTCCTTTAGGGGAGGAATGCACCATGAAGCAGTTCATCGCGCTGGCGGGGGCCATGCTCGCAGCGGCGCCGGCGTTCGCCGAAGACTGGGATTTCATGCTCACCAACGGCTCGGGCAAGCCGATCAAGACGATCGAGCTCGCGCCGGCGGGCACGACCGAGTTCAAGCCGCAGACGGTCGATCCGGAAACGCGCCGCGACCCGATCATCAAGGTCGGTGCCAAGACCACGGTCCGCTTCGACAAGGCGGAGAAGCAATGCCGCTACGATCTCAAGGCGACGTTCGAGGATGGCACCAGCCTCGTCTGGACCAGCGCCAATATCTGCGAGAACAGCTACGTCACGCTGAAGCTCGCGGGCGGCAAGCCGACGATCACGGCGAACTGACCAGAGGACCTGGTGGGCGCTGACGGGCTCGAACCGCCGACCCTCTCGGTGTAAACGAGATGCTCTACCAACTGAGCTAAGCGCCCGGCGCATGGCCGTGCGCTCCGATAGGCCGGTTCGCCGCGCGCGTAAACCAGCGGTGATTTCGCGCGGCGGCGAAATGGAGTAGCGGCGACGCATGACCGTCGTCACCCGTTTCGCCCCCAGCCCCACCGGCCGCCTGCATGTCGGCAATATCCGCACCGC
>NZ_JBCNMA010000068.1:0-17411 GCF_039595165.1 Sphingomonas sp. | reverse complement strand
GCGGTCGCGCTCAAGGACGTGATCAAGGCCGGCATCCGCGAGCGTTTCGCCGAGCTGCGCCGCATGGGCATCCGCACGGTGATGATCACCGGCGACAACCCCCTCACCGCCGCCGCGATCGCCGCCGAGGCGGGCGTCGACGATTTCCTCGCCGAGGCGACGCCCGAGGACAAGCTCGCGCTGATCCGCAAGGAGCAGCAGGGCGGGCGCCTCGTCGCGATGTGCGGCGACGGCACCAACGACGCCCCCGCGCTCGCCCAGGCCGATGTCGGCGTGGCGATGAACACCGGCACGCAGGCGGCGCGCGAGGCCGGCAACATGGTCGATCTCGACAGCGATCCGACCAAGCTGATCGAGGTGGTCGGGCTCGGCAAGCAGCTGCTGATGACGCGCGGCGCGCTCACCACCTTCTCGGTCGCCAACGACGTCGCCAAGTATTTCGCGATCATCCCGGCGATGTTCGTCGCGCTCTATCCGGGGCTCGGCGTGCTCAACGTGATGGGGCTCGGCTCGCCCGAGAGCGCGATCCTCTCGGCGATCATCTTCAACGCGCTGATCATCCCGTGTCTGGTGCCGCTGGCGCTCAAGGGCGTGGCCTATCGCCCGATGGCGGCAGGGCCGCTGCTCGCGCGCAACCTCGCAATCTACGGGCTGGGCGGCCTCGTCGCCCCGTTCATCGGCATCAAGCTCATCGACCTCGCCGTCTCCGGCCTGGGTCTGGCGTGAGGACATTCATATGCTCGACGATCTCAAATCCGCGCTTCGCCCCGCAATCGTGATGACGCTGCTGTTCGCGGCGCTCACCGGCCTCGCCTATCCGGCGCTGCTCACCGGCATCGGCCAGTTCGCCTTCCCGCATCAGGCCAATGGCAGCCTGATCGAGCGTGACGGCCGCGTCATCGGCTCCGAGCTGCTCGGCCAGAAGTTCACCGGCGCGCGCTATTTCCACGGACGCCGCTCGGCCGCCGGCGCCGATGGCTATGACGCCTTGGCTTCGGCCGGATCGAACCTCGGCCCGGCGAGCCAGGCGCTGGTTGACCGTGTGAAGGCCGACGTTGCCGCTCAGGTTCCTGCACCAGGACAATCGGTCCCCGCCGATCTGGTGACGGCCTCCGCCTCGGGGCTCGACCCCCATGTGAGCCCCGAGGCGGCCTTGTCGCAGGCGGCGCGCGTCGCTGCGGCGCGCGGCGTGCCAGTGGCGGTGATCGAGAATCAGGTGCGGCGGCAGGTCGAGACGCCGCTGTTCGGCGTGCTGGGCGAGCCGTGCGTGAACGTGCTGGCGCTCAATCTCGCGCTCGACCGGATGGCCATGCGGCCGTAAGCTCGTGTCGATGCCGAACGCCGACAAGCTGCTCGTGATCGAGGACGATCCGGCGATCCGCCGGCTGCTGGCGGTGACGCTCGAGCGCGCGGGCTATCAGGTGATCCAGGCCGCGACCGCACGCGAAGGGCTGTCGGCGGTGGACATCGACCGGCCCGGCGCGGTGCTACTCGATCTCGGGCTGCCCGATCGCGACGGGCTGGAGCTGATCCAGCTCATCCGCGCGCGCAGCCCCGCGCCGATCCTGGTCGTCTCGGCACGCGAGAACACTGCGGAGAAGGTGACCGCGCTCGACCTCGGCGCCGACGACTATATGGTCAAACCGTTCGATACCGAGGAGCTGCTCGCCCGCATCCGCACCGCGCTGCGCCACCGCAACGCGAATGGCGCGGAGCTGCAGTCGGTGCGCGCGGACGATGTCGAGATCGACCTCGAGCATCGCCGCGTGCTGCGCGGCGGCGTCGAGGTGCATCTCTCGCCCAAGGAATATGAGGTGCTGGCCGAGCTGGCGAAGCGTCCCGACCGGGTCATCACCCATGCCCAGCTGCTCAAGACCGTGTGGGGTCCCGCGCATCTCGACCGGGTCGAGTATCTGCGCATCGTCGTGCGCAACCTGCGCCAGAAGCTCGAGCGCGACGCGGCGCGGCCGCGGCTGCTGCGCAACGAGCCCGGGGTGGGCTACCGCCTCACAGTTCAGTCCTCTCAGCCGGGAAGCGCTTAGGCTCAGCCGTTCAGGATATGGTAGGTGCCAGGCTGCGGTTGCGCGACGCCGTGCGTGGCGGCGGCGAGGGCGGGCTGATCCACCTCATCGCCATCGGTCACCTCCACCCGCAGGCGGCCATGCAGCTGCCGCAGCGAACGGATATTGGCTTCGCCGCCGAGCGCGCGGAGCACCGCTTCGGGCAATGCCGGGCGATCCGCCGGTGTCCCTGGCGGCGGGGCCTGGATCGCGTTCGCTTCGCGGCCGCCGAGCGCGGTGCGGATCTCCTCGGCGACGAGATCCGCCAGCGGGCCGAGCACCACCTGCGCGGCATTGGCCGAGGGGCGGATGATCCCGCGTGCGCCGAGCGCGGTGAGCGCGGCGTCGTCGATCGCCTGATTGTCGGCGACGATCAGGCGCAGGCGCGTGGTGCAGGCATCGACGCTAGT
The DNA here is from genome assembly GCF_039595165.1 of Sphingomonas sp. Lineage (GTDB taxonomy): Bacteria > Pseudomonadota > Alphaproteobacteria > Sphingomonadales > Sphingomonadaceae > Sphingomonas. Next base: position 14,941 of record NZ_JBCNMA010000068.1, on the reverse strand, counting down.
GAGGTTGCCGGTTCCGCCCAGCGCCTTGACGAAGGCGGCGCCCCGTTCATTGCCGATGGCTGACGTTACCTCGGCCGCCTCACCCTTTTCGCGCCCGGGCGTGGCGAGGTCGAGCTTGCGGATGAACAGCCGGAACAGTCCGTAATAGAGCAGCGCATAAACCGCCCCGATCGGCAGCAGCAGCCACGGCCGGGTCGAGAGGCTGAAGTTCAGCACATAGTCGAACAGCCCCGCCGAGAAGCCGAAGCCGAGCTTGACCCCGAGCAGGTTCATCAGCGCCATGGCGAGGCCGGTGAGCAGCGCGTGGATCGCGTAGAGTACCGGCGCCAGGAACATGAAGCTGAACTCAATCGGCTCGGTGACGCCGGTGAGGAAGCTGGTGAAAGCGAGGCTGAAGAGCATGCCGCCAACCGCCTTGCGCCGCTCGGGCCGCGCCTCGTGATACATGGCGAGGCAGGCGGCGGGCAGGCCGAACATCATCACCGGGAAGAAGCCCGACATGAATGCGCCCGCAGTCGGATCGCCCGCGAAGAAGCGGCGCAGATCGCCGGTCGCGCCGCCATAGTCGCCGATCACGAACCAGGCGACGTTGTTGATGATGTGGTGCAGCCCGGTGACGATCAGCAGCCGGTTGAGCACGCCATAGGCGAACAGCCCAAGCTCGCCCGAGCCAACCACCGCGCGGCTCGCCGTGTCGAGCCCGGCGCTGATATGTGCATAGGCGCCGCCGACCAGCGCGGCGAGCAGCAGCCCGGCGACCCCCGCGGCGATCGGCACGAAGCGGCGTCCGCCGAAAAAGGCGAGATATTCGGGCAGCGCGATCGTCGCGAAGCGGTTGTAGAATTTACCGCCGATCAGCCCGGAGAGGATGCCGATCGGCACCTCGAGCTTGTCGACCTGAGTCAGCGCCCAGGTCTTCGCGGCGAGCGCTGCGGCTGCTTCGGGCAGTCCCGCACCGATCCCGGGTGGGGCGACGAGGAAGGTCTGTGCGCCGGTAGTGGTGACGAGATAGCAGGTGACGCCCGCCAGCGCCGCGGCGCCGTTGCCGTCGCGCGCGAGGCCGACCGCGACGCCGATCGCGAACAGGATGCCGAGATTCTCGAAGATCGCCGCACCCGCCGCCGAGACGAAGGCGATGTCGAGCAGGTCGGGCTGGCCGATGCGCAGCAACAGGCCCGCGATCGGCAGCACCGCGATCGGCAGCATCAACGCACGGCCGAGCGGCTGTAGCGTCTCGAGGATCTTTCTCATCGGCGGGACTCCTCGAACGCGCGGGCGAGCGCGCGGACCTCGGCGGCGGCGGTGCATCGCAGCGCGCGTTCCGCATGCGCGCGGGCGTCCGCGAGGGTGAGACCGCGCACGATCGCCTTCGCCTCGGGCACGAAGCCGGTAACGGTCGACAACTCGGTCGCGCCGAGCCCGATCAGGATCGGCACCGCCGCCGGATCGGAGGCAAGCCCGCCGCACACGCCGACCCAGCGGCCCCTCGCGCTCGCGAGGCGGCAAGTCTCGGCGATCATGCGCAGCACGGCTGGGTGCATCGCATCGACGCCTGCGGCGACCGCCGGATTGCCGCGGTCCATCGCGAGGACGTACTGAGTGAGGTCGTTGGTGCCGATCGAGAGGAAATCCGCCTCGGCGGCGAGCAGGTCCGCGGTGATTGCGGCCGCCGGGGTCTCGACCATTACGCCGAGCTCGACCGGGGTGCCGATGCCGAGCTCGCCGCGGAGCCGTCCGACGATTTCGCGGACCGCACGAACCTCTGCGACGCTCGCGACCATCGGCAGCATGATGCGGCACTGGCCGGCCGGCTGCACGCGCAGGATCGCGCGGATCTGCGTCTCGAGCAGCTCCGGATGCGCAAGGCCGACGCGGATGCCACGCTGGCCGAGCGCCGGGTTCTCCTCCGCCGCGATCGGAATATAGGCCGCGGGCTTGTCGCCGCCGACATCCAGCAGGCGGATGATCACCGGCCGCCCGGGCAGCGCATCGGCGATGCCCTGATAGACGGCGAGCTGCGCGTCCTCCGAAGGCGCGTCGTCGCGGCCGAGGAACAGGAACTCGGTGCGCACCAGGCCCGATCCTTCCGCGCCCTGTGCCGCAGCGGTACGCGCATCCTCGACGCTGCCGAGATTGGCGAACAGCTCGATGGGGGTGCCGTCGGCGGTGTGGCAGGTGTCGGCGGCGGCGGCGCGGGCGGCCTCGCGGCGTGCCGTGCGGGCGGCGAGGCGGGCGGTGAAGGCTCGCGCAGTCGCCGGGGACGGGGCGGGGGTGACGTGGCCCGCCTCGGCATCCAGCAGCAGCGTCTCGCCCTCCGCGACACCCTCGATCGCGTCTCCCATCGCGACCAGCGCGGGCAGCCCCATGCCGGCGCAGAGGATCGCGACGTGCGAGGTCGGGCCGCCGCGCGCGAGTGCGATGCCGGCCGGCCGATGCGTGGCGAGCGTGACGAGTTGCGAGGGCAGGAGGTCGTCGGCGACGACAATCGCGCCGGCCGGAATCGTGCCGGCATCGGCAGGCGTGCCGGTCAGCTCCGACAGGACCTGGCGCTCGATGTCGACCAGGTCGTCGATCCGCTCGATCAGATGCGCATTGCCCGTCTGGCGCAGCGCGTCGATCTGGTCGTGCACCGCGCCGCGCCAGGCGAACCCGGCGCTGGCACCCGCATCGATGCGCGCGTCCGCAGCCGTGACGAGCTGGGGATCGTCGAGCAATGCCAGATGCGCGCGCATCACCGCGGCGACCTGGCCGCCCTCGGTGTCGATGCGTGCGGCGATCCGCGCGCGGACCGCGGTGCGTGCGGCGGCGAGCGCAGGGCGCTCGATCTCGGCGCCCTTGCCCTCGCGCTCGACCGAGATCGCGGCTTGGCGGAGATGCCGCGCGGGACCCATGGCGAGACCGGGGGAGGCGATCACCCCGGAAATCTGGCCGGGCTCGAGCGCCGGCGTCGCCGCCACCACGGCGGGCGCAGGCGCAGGCGCGGGTTCGCCCATATCGGTTGCGAGCAATGCCATAATGGCGGCGAGCGCCGCCTCGGCATCGTCGCCGCGCGCCTCGACCGTCACCGTGTCGCCGAAGCGCGTGCCGAGCGCGAGCAATGCGACGGTGCTGCGCGCGTCGCCGCGCTTGTCGCCGCTGACGAGATGCACCTCGGCCGCGAAGCCGCGCGCGCACTCGCCGATCCGCGCGGCGGGGCGGGCGTGGATGCCGTGCGGAAGCGACAGCGTGACCGTGTCCGCGATCACCGTCCCGTCGTCGGACCAGCGGCGCGCTTCGGCCTTGGCCGGCGTCAGCGCCATCAGCTCCTCGCACGCACCGACCGCGCGATCGAGCGTGCGGCGAGTGATCGCGAAGGCTTCGGCATTGGTGACGATCACCGGAGTGACGAGGCTGGTCGCGGCAAGCGCAACCGCGTCGAGGTCGAAGCGGATCAGCGGGTCGCCGCGCGCGACGCGGTCGCCGGGCTTCACCAGCGGCGTGAAGCCGCGGCCCTTCAGCGCGACGGTATCGAGGCCGATATGGATCAGCACCTCCGCCCCCTCGGGACTGCGCAGGGAGACGGCATGCGCGGAGTCGTGCAGCGTCACCACCTCGCCGTCGAACGGTGCGCAGACCGTGTCGCCGAGCGGCTGGATCGCGACGCCGTCGCCCATCATCCGCTGCGCGAAGACCGGATCAGGCACCTGGTCGAGCGGCGTCGCCCAGCCCCGGAGCGGCGAGGTGATGATCAGCGCCATCGTGCGTCGCCTTATCGCGCCGCGCGGGCCAGCGCGGGGAAGGGGTCGGCCGCCGGCATGCCGCCGATCCAGGTGCCGCGCGGCTGGAGATCGGCGCCGAGCCAGGCCCAGTCGGCGCGCATGCCGGGCGCGATCGCCCCGTGGCTCTCGCCGAGCGACAAGAAGCGCGCGGGCGTGGTGCTCGCCATCACGGCGACCTCGGGAATCGAGAGGCCGGTCACCGCGACGGTGTTGCGCAGCGCCGAGGCCATGTCGAGATGCGCGCCGGCGAGCGTGCCGTCCTCGAACACGCAGAAGCCGTCGCGCACGATGATGTGCTTGCCCTGGAGCATGAAGTCGGTGTCGGTGGTGCCGACGCTGGGCATGGCGTCGGTGACCAGCATCAACCGCTCGATCCCCTTCACCTTCACCGCGACGCGCACCACCGCGGGGTGGAGATGCACGTCGTCGACGATCAGGCCGCACCACACGTCCGAATCGAACGCCGCGCCGACCACGCCGGGGCCGCGATGGTGCAGCGGCGACATCGCGTTGAAGAGGTGCGTGATGCCGGTCAGGCCCGCCGCGATCGCGCGCTTGGTCTCGTCATAGCTGGCGTTGGTATGCCCGGCGCTGACGATCACGCCGTGACGGACCAGCGCACGGACATCGGCTTCGTCGCACATCTCGGGCGCGAGGGTGAGCATCACTCTGCCCCGGCGCGGTGCGGTGAGCAGCGCGAGCGTGTCGGCGTCGAGCCGGCGGATGCGGTGCGCCTCGTGGATGCCGCGCTTGATCTCGTTGATGAACGGGCCCTCGACATGGATGCCGACCACGCCCGGCACGCCGCGGTCGATCGCCGCGTCGACCGCGTCGAGCGCCTCTGCGATCTGCGCCGGCGTGTCGCTGATCAGCGTGGGCAGGAAGGCGGTGGTGCCGAAGCGCGCATGCGCAGCGCCGATCGCGGCGATCGCGTCGACATTGGCCTGGTCGTTGAGCAGCACCCCGCCGCCGCCATTGACCTGGGTGTCGATGAAGCCGGGAAGCAGCCAGCCGCCATCGAGGTCCAGGGTCATGTCCGCCGTTCCGCGTCCGGCCGAGTCGATCGCGGCGATGCGGCCGCGCTCGACGCGAATGTCGGCGCCGTCGAGCACGGCAGAGGCGGCTGCGATGCGCCCGTTGCGGATCCGGACGATCATAGGGTTTCGGTCACCTTGTTGAGATGGGGCGGCTGATCGGGGTCGCAGCCGCGCGCGAGCGACAGCGCATTGGCCATGCGGTAGAAGCTCTGGACCATCAGGATCGGTTCGATCGCGGGATGGCCGGCGAGCGCGGGCAGGTGGGCGTCGCCAGCGGCGGGATCGGCGAGCAGCACCCCGGCGCCGCGCGCGCGGAACTCGGCCGCGGTCTCGCGCACGCTCGCGCCCGCTCGATCGCTACCGCCGAGCGCGAGGATGTGGAAGTCGCGCCCCACGATCGCCATCGGGCCGTGCCGCACCTCGGCCGCGCTGAAGCTCTCGGCGTGAAGCGCACACGTCTCCTTGAACTTGAGCGCCGCTTCCTGCGCGACGCCATAGCCATAGCCGCGCCCCAGCACGAACAGGTTGTCGACCTCGGCGAGCGCGCGCACCGCGGGCGACCAGTCGAGCTGCCACGCCGCCTCGAGCCCGCCGGGAAGCGCGTCGACCGCGGCCGCCAATTGGGCGTCCTCCGCCCAGGCGGCAGTGAGCGCGGCGATTGCCGCGAGCGAGCAGATATAGGATTTGGTCGCCGCCACCGATCGCTCGGGCCCGGCGCTGAGCGCGATCGCCACGTCCGCGATGTCGCGCAGCGGCGCGTCCTCGGCATTGACCATCGCGACGACGAAAGCGCCTGCCTCGCGGTGCTGCGCGACCGTGGCGAGCAGGTCGGGGCTCTTGCCCGATTGCGAGATGGCGAGGCACAGCCGGTTGCCCGGCGCGACCGGCGCGTCGTAGAGCGACGCGACCGACAAAGCGGCCGAAGCCACGGGCACGCCGGTGCGTGTCTCGATCAGATATTTGGCATAGGTCGCGGCATGGTCCGACGAGCCGCGCGCACAGGTGATCACGGCGGAGGGCGGCGATGCGCGCAGCCGGGCGCCGATCGCGGCGAGGGCATTGCGGTTCGCCGCGAGCAGCCGGTCGGCCGCCGCGCCGGCCTCAGCCGCTTCGCGCTCCATCCGGGTCGTGCCGCCGGCCATTGCCGAGCCCGCCGCCATGTGCATCGCCCTCCCGTTCATCCTCTTGCCGGCCGCGCCGATCCTGTCTGGTACTATATAGGTTCTATTGGTCCCATCAAGAGGTATTCTCGGTCGAGTCAGACTTTGACGAACCAGCGCTTGCGCCGCAGCCACTCCATCGCACCCCATAGCAGCATATAGAGGAGGACCGAATGAGCGTGGCGCGCGTTGCGCGGAACGGGGCGGGCAGCAGGTCCTGATGCAGCGTATAGGCGGCAATGACGTTCGCGCCGAACGCGATCATCGTGGTCGCGGCGACGCCGGCCTCGCGCCTTCGCGGTCCAGCGCGGCATGGAGCGGCGCGAGGGCGAGCAGGCTATGTCGGTGGTGACCAGCACGAAGCTGCTCGACCAGATGTCCCGAGGATCGGAAAGCGAAGTCCGCGGCCCAGTAGAGATTGGACGGGATCAGGCGAGCAGTACAGCCGCGCGGTGCGCGCGGTGATAGTCAACCAGCAACTGGGTATTGTACTTCAGCCGCTGTTGAGCTCGGCCACCACGTCATAGGCGTCGCCGCGATAGTAGCTCTGGGTGAACTCGGCGGTGCGGCCGTCGGGCAGGAAGCCGCGGCGCTCGATGAACAGCCCGGGCGCGCCGGGCTCGATCCCGAGCACTTCGGCCTGCTCGGCAGTGAAACCGATCGCGCGCAGCCGCTGCAGCGCCCTGACCGGCAGATGCCCCGCTGCCTCGAGCGCGGCGTAGAGCGAATCCCCGACCACTTCGACCGAGGGCAGGCAATAGGCCGGGATGGTCGCATATTCGAGCGCCATCGACGTGTCGTCGGCATATCGGATGCGATGGAAGCGATAGACCAGCGACCCCGGCGACAGGCCGAGCGAGAGGGCTTCCTCCGGCGTCACCGCCCCCGCGGTGCGGCTGACCCATTTGCTATAGGGCCGGCGGCCGCGCGAGATCATGTCCTGCGAGAACGAGGTGAGCTTGGAGAAGCTCTTCTCGACGCGCGGGCGCGAGACGAAGGTGCCGGCGCCGCGGCGGCGCGCGACCATGCCGTCGCCGACCAGGCCGTCGATAGCCTTGCGCACGGTGATGCGCGACACGCCGAACTCCTCGGCCAGGTCGCGCTCGGTAGGGATCGCCTCCTCGGCCTTGACCACCTGGCCCTCGATCGCGTCGCGCAGGATCTTCTGCAGCTGGAGATAGAGTGGAGTCGGGTCCTCTTTCTGAAGCGGGCCAACACGTTCGATCAGCGACAAGACATTTGCTCCACATCTGGCAGCGCGGCGCGATAGTACCAATCAGGTCGCCACATGTGTTGCATTGGTGCTCCACCGTCAATCGCCCGCGCGCCAAGCCTCGCTTCGGGTCATAGTATGAATATGAAACCAATCAATCGATCATGTGCTAGGAAATGGCGCTACGCTGCTGGGATTCGCGGCTGTACGCCTGAAAAAGGGCCGGTTTCGAAAGAGCGTTGACCCTATCCAGACGACATGACAAATTAAATACAAATATTGACGAGGAACGGGATGCGCGGACGGGATTGGGCGGCGGTGGCGGCACTTGTGCTGGCGGCGCCGGCGTCCGCACAGGGCGCGGTGGCGCCGCAGGCCGCGCTGGACCAACTCGCCGCGACGCTCGGCTATCGTTTCGCGGTGGTCGACAATCGACCGCAATGTCCCGCCGGGCTCGAGCCCTGTTTCCTCGCGACGATCACGCTGACCGTTCCCGATTCGGCGCCGTCGACGCTGCCCGAGGGGTTGACGCTCTATTTCAGCTTCGTCGATCGGCTGCCGCGCGTCGAGAGCGACATCTTCACGCATGACCTGATCAACGGCGACCTCCAGCGGCTGACACTGAAGCCCGGTGCGGCGCTGAAGCCCGGGAGCACGCATGTCATCCGGCTGTGGGGCACCGGCGCGAACTTCTCCAAGGCGTTCGCGATGCCCAACGCCTATCTGGTCGCGAAAGGGCTCGCCCCGCGGACGATCGCCGCGGCACGCCCCGCGATCGATCCCGAAACCGGGCTCGAGACGCTGCGTTTCGTCGCGCCGATGACCGACGAGGCCCGGCTCGCGACCAAGAGCGATGCCGACAAGACCCGATGGCTGACCGCCGAGCGCGCCTTTGCCGTGCAGGCCCAGCAACAGGCGCCCGCCCCGAGCGGCGTGGTCATCCTGCCCAAGCCGGTCAAGGCGGTGCAGGGCCCGGGTGCGGCGGTGGACCTGACCCGTGGCGTGGCCGTTGACCTTCGGGGCGTGTCGCGCGAAGCGGTCGCGCCTGCCCTGGCCGCGCTCGATGCCGCCGAAACGGGCAAGCTACCGCTGTCGATCCGCGTCGATCCGGCGGTGCCGATCGCGGCCGAGGGCTATCGGCTCGACGCCGGCGCGGCCGGGATCGCGATCACCGCGCGCGATGCCGCCGGGGCGAGCCATGCGCTGCGCTCGCTCGCACAGCAGGCGGCGTTCGAGCATGGTCGGATGCGGCCGCTCCGGGTCGAGGATGCGCCGCGCTACGGCTTTCGCGGGCTGCACATCGATCTCGGCCGCAACTTCCACGGGCGCGACCAGATCCTCAAGCTGATCGAGGCGATGGCGGCGTACAAGCTCAACCGCCTTCACCTGCATCTCGCCGACGACGAGGGTTGGCGCATCGAGATTCCCGCCTTGCCCGAGCTCGCCGCGATCGGCTCGAAACGGTGCCACGATCCGGCGGAGCGGACCTGCCTGCTGCCGCAGCTCGGCGCCGGCCCCGACGGCGCAAGTGGAGTCAACGGCTATCTCTCGACCGCCGACTATGTCGCGATCGTCCGCGCCGCGGCGGTGCGGCAGATCGAGGTGATCCCTTCGATCGACATGCCCGGCCATTCGCGCGCCGCGATCGTGGCGATGGAGGCGCGCCACGCGCGGCTGGCGGCCGAAGGGAAGAACGCCGCGGCGGAGGCCTATCGCCTGGTCGACCCGGCCGACACGACGCAATATCGCAGCATCCAGAATTACGACGACAACACGCTCAACGTGTGCCTTCCCGCCACCTACCGCTTCGTCGACACGGTGGTGGACGCGCTGACGGCGATGCATGCGCAGGCCGGCGTGCCGCTGCGCACCTTCCATCTCGGCGCCGACGAGACCGCGGGCGCCTGGGTCAAGTCGCCCGCCTGCGCGAAGATGATCGCCGAGAATGGCGGCGACGCGACCCGGCTGACGCCGCGCTTCATCGAGCGCGTGGCGGCGGGCCTCGCGGCCAGGGGCATTCGCACCGCCGGGTGGAGCGACGGGATGGGGCACACCGATCCGGCGCGGATGCCGGCGAATGTGCAGACCAATATCTGGGGCGTGCTTCACAAGGGCGCGATCCGCGAGGGGCACGATCAGCTGAACCGCGGCTGGGAGGTGGTGCTCTCGATCCCCGATCTCGGCTATTTCGACATGCCCTATGCCCCGCATCCCGAGGAGGGCGGCTACAACTGGGCATCGCGCGGGGTGAGCCCGTACCAGGTATTCGGCTTCATGCCCGACAATCTGCCCGCCAACGCCGCGACCATCCGCACGACCTTCGCCGTGCCCGAGGCGATCGAGGACAAGCCGGTGCTGGAGCCCGGACGGCGCATCGCGGGGGTGCAGGCGCAATTGTGGAGCGAGACCATCCGCACCGACGGGCAGGTCGACTATATGCTGTTTCCGCGCCTGCTCGCGCTGGCCGAGCGCGGCTGGACGCCGGCACCCTGGACGCCGCCCTATCGGGCGGGCGCGAGCTATCGCTGGCAGGATTCGCGGGTCGACCGCGCCCAGCTCGATCGCGAATGGCGCGGCTTCGCCGCACGCGCGGCGGCGCAGTTGCCGCTGCTCGACCATATGGGCATCGCCTATCGTGTCGCGCCGCCGGGCGCGCGGATCGTCGGCGGCAGGCTCGAGGCCAACAGCGCGCTTCCGGGCATGACGATCGAATATCGCGCCGGCGGCGGCTGGACGCGCTATGCGGGTCCGGTCGCGGTGACGGGGGCGGTCGAGCTCCGCGCCCGCTCCGCCGACGGCAGGCGCGCGAGCCGCACCGTCCGGGTCGAGCCGGCCCCGCGCGACTGACCGCCAGGTTCGCCGCGGAGGCGCATGCCGCGACGGCGGCAATCGTCAGACGATCCAATTAGATACCAATACGGCTCTAACCCCCATCATACGGCGCATTCGACACCTATAAATCCCCTTGACAGGGTGGCCCAATAAGAAGATGGTCTTATTAATGTATGCATGTGGTACTCAACTGCGTGCTTGCGGATAAGATCAAGGGAAGGGGATGGACATGCGGATTCGAGCTTTTCTCGTCGGCACCGCCAGCGCCGTGGCGCTGTTCTCCGGCGCGGCGCACGCGCAGGATGCCGGCAACCCGCCTGCGGCGGACACGGCCGGGGCGCAGGACGGCGAGGAGATCGTCATCTCGGGCTTTCGCGCCGCGCTCGCCGCCGCGATCGAGACCAAGCGCAATTCCGACGCGATCGTCGATTCGGTCTCGGCCGAGGATGTCGGCAAATTCCCCAACACCAACGTCGCCGAGGCGCTGACCCTGGTGCCGGGCGTGACGGTCGACCGCGCGTTCGGTCAGGGCGAGAAGGTCTCGATCCTCGGTACCGATCCCGCGCTCAACCGCACCTTGCTCAACGGCCAGACCGTCGCGTCGGCCGACTGGTTCATCCTCGACACGCCGGGCCGCACCTTCAACTATGCGCTGCTCGCGCCGCAGCTGGTCAACCGCGTCGACGTCTACAAGTCGCCCGAGGCGCGGATCGACGAAGGTTCGATCGGCGGCACCGTCAACGTCGTCACGCGCAAACCGCTCGAACTCAAGGCGTTCACCGTCGCCGGCTCGCTCGGCTATCTCTACAACGATCGCTCGGAGAAGGGCGACGTGCAGGGCTCGGCGCTGGTCAGCTGGCGCAACGAGGCGGGCACCTTCGGCGTCCTCGCCTCGTTCCAGCGCGCCAAGGACCGGCTGCGCCGCGACGGCCTCGAATCCTACGGCACGATGCGCGCCAACCAATGGGCCGGAGGCAATCCCGACAATCCGATCGACTCGCGCACCCGCGGCTGCCTCGGCGCCTGCGCGACGACGCTCACCGCAAACCTCAACGCGGTCAGCCCCAACGCGTTCGGCACCTCCTATTTCGAGCAAGGCCGCGAGCGCCTCACCTATTCGGCGACCGCGCAATGGAAGCCGGTCGACGAACTCACGCTCGAGTTCAACTGGCTCAAGATCGACGCCACCTATGATAACCTCAACCAGTCGATGTACGCCTTCCAAGGCAATACCTGGAACAGCCTTGGCCAGCTTACCGACCTCACGGTGGAGGACGGCGTCGTCACCCGCGCGACCTTCGACAACGCGCTCAGCGTGCTCGACGTGCAGTATCGCGAAGCCGAGATGCATTCGAACACCTATCACGGCAAGCTCAACTGGGACGGCGGGAGCTGGGACCTCAACCTCGAGGGCGGCTTCTCCGACGCCGACGGCGGCACCAAGCGCCAGGTCTTCCTCGAATTCCTCAACTGGGCCGACTACACGGTCGACCTGAGCGGCGCGCCGGGCAGCCCGGGCACGATCAGCTATACGACCGACGTGCAGGGCAATCCCGCCGCGTTCGTCACCGATCCGGGCTGGAGCGGCAACACCGTCGCCAAGCCGACCAGCGACAAGGAGCGTTACGGTCAGGTCGATCTGGGCGTCGATTTCGACGGCGCGCTCAAGCGCTTCCAGATCGGCTACAAATATCGCCGGCATCAGACCGCGCAGCAATATGCCGGCATCGCGCTGACCGGGCTCGCCGTCGCCGCGGGGCAATTCTCGCCGGAGACGGTCGCCGACAACTACCTGCGCGGCATCAACGGCGTCAACGACGAGATGGCCGGCCGCTTCATCATCAGCGGCGGCGCGATGGTCGACTTCCTCGAAGGTCGCACGCTGCCGACGCCGTCGATCTTCGCCGCGCCGGAATTCACCGCCGGCAACTGGGAAGTGACCGAGGACATCCACGCCGTCTATGGCCAGGCGAATTTCGAGACCGACTGGCTGCGCGGCAATTTCGGCGTCCGCTACGTCAGCACCTCGACCTCGAGCGCCGGCTATGTCTGCGCGCCGGGCACCGCTTGCAACGCGCCGGCGCACTGGCTGTGGGAGACGACCAAGACCAGCTATGAGGATGTGCTGCCGAGCATGAACCTCGTCGCCACGATCAAGCCGGATCTCCTGTTCCGCTTCACCGCGGCGCAAGTGATCGCGCGGCCCAACTATGCCGATCTCACCAACTTCTTCTGGCTGTCGGACGGCATCCTGGTCGGCGGCGGCGGCAACCCGAACCTGAAGCCCTACAAGTCCGGCAACCTCAACGCGTCGCTCGAATGGTATTTCGCGCCGCGCGCGATCCTCGCCGCGGAGGTGTTCTACAAGGACATCGACAACTACATCCTGCAGCGCACCGCGCCCGAGCAATATTTCAACCAGTCGCAGGGCTTCGTCACGACCTATCAGATCAGCCGCCCCTACAATGCCGGGGCGGCCAAGGTGAAAGGCTTCGCGCTCGCCTATCAGCAGAACCTGCCCTACGGCTTCGGCGTGCTCGCCAACTATACCTATTCGGACGCCGAGGGGCAGGCGGGCGCCGACCTGCCCTACAACTCGCGGCACCAGGTGAGCTTCAGCCCGTTCTTCGAGAGCGGTCCGGTGGCGATCCGCGGGACCTATACCTGGCGCTCGAAATACTTCACCGGCGTCGATCGCGGCGACAACATGTATGTGCGCGACAGTGCCAATGTCGACGTTTCGGCGACCTACAACGTCACCGAGAATATCGGGATCACGCTTTCGGGCATGAATCTCACCGACAGCGAATATTACGCCTATGCCAATACCCCGCGCCTGCCGCGCGGCGTGTATCGGGCCGGGCGGCGCGTGCTGGCTTCGGTGAACGTCAACTTCTGACGCATCGCGGTGGAGGAGCTTGCGGCGGCGGGGCGATGCCCGGCCGCCGCTTTGCCATGCGCGGGGTGCGGCGCGCATAGCCCAGGGCTATGGGCCGGCACCGATTTTTCTATTGGCGCGGCGCCCTGATTGCCCCTTCAAGGTGCGCATCCTCGGGGGAAGACAAGTATATGAGCCAGCCGCCCTATCTGCTGTACATCGCGCAGGCGACCGATCCGATCTCGGCCAAGACGGCGCGCGGGATCGCGGTGTGGCGGCCCGAATGGGCAGTCGGCCAGGTGCGCTCGCCGGGCTCGCCGATCAATCTCGGCGTGCCCGACATGGGCTTTGCCGAAGCGGTGGCGGCGGGCGCGCGGACGATGGTGCTGGGTGTCGCCAATGCCGGCGGGGTGATGGCGCCCGCGACGATCGCCGACGTCATCGCCGCGATGGAGGCAGGGCTCGACATCGCCAGCGGGCTGCATCAGCGCCTCACCGACCAGCCCGAGATCGCCGCGCGCGCCGCCGCGCTCGGCCGGACGTTGTGGGACGTGCGCGAGCCACCGAAGGAGCTCAAGGTCGGTACCGGCGCGCCGCGCGCGGGCAAGCGACTGCTTACCGTCGGCACGGATTGCTCCGTCGGCAAGATGTACACGACGCTGGCGCTCGAGCGCGAGATGCGCGCGCGCGGCCTCGCCGCTGATTTCCGCGGGACCGGACAGACCGGCATCCTGATCGCGGGTTCGGGCATGCCGGTGGACGCGGTGGTCGCGGACTTCATCTCGGGCTCGGTCGAGCAGCTCTCGCCTTCGCGCGAGGATGGCGGCTGGGACCTGATCGAGGGGCAGGGCTCGCTGTTCCATCCCTCCTATGCCGGGGTCTCGCTTGGGCTGCTGCACGGCGCGCAGCCCGATGCGCTGGTGTTGTGCCACGAGGCTGGCCGGACGATCATGCGCCACATGAAGGCGCATCCGGTGCCTGAGCTCAAACTGTGTCTCGAGCGAAACCTGGAGGCGGCGCGGCTGACCAATCCCGGCGTCGTCGCGGTCGGCGTGGCGCTCAATACGGCGGGGCTCGACGATGCCGCGTCGGCCGCGGCGTGCCGGGCCGCCGAGGACGCGCTGGGGCTGCCCTGCGCCGATCCCGTCCGCCATGGGGTCGCGCGGATCGTCGACCGGCTCGGCCAATGCTTCGCGCTGTAGCCACCGGAATCGAGCGCCGGGCGCTCCACACCCCGTTCCGTATCGCGCGCGGCTCGCGGACCCGCATCGAGCTGGCGGTCGTGACACTCCGCCAGGGCGACGCGGTCGGCCGCGGTGAGGGATCGGTGACCGGACGCTATGGCGAGAGCGCCGAGGGTGTGGCCGAGCAACTGCGTGCAATCGAAGGCGCGCTGGCCGAAGGGATCGGGCGCGAGGAACTGCGCGAGCTGATGCCGCCGGGCTCGGCGCGCAACGCGGTCGATTGCGCGCTGTGGGACCTGGAAGCCGGACTGGGCACGGCGCAGCTACCGGCAGTGCGGCCGGTGCATACCGCGCTGACGCTGGGCATCGACACGCCCGAGGCGATGGCTGCGGCCGCGCGCAAGCTCAACGGCGCGGCGATCGTCAAGGTCAAGGTGGACGGCCGCGAGCCCGAGGCGTGCCTGCGCGCGATCCGACCCGAAGTGCCGGGCTCGCGACTGGTGGTCGACGCCAACGAGTCCTGGACCATGGTCCAGGTCGAGGCGCTGCAGCCCGTACTCGCCGAGCTCGGTGTCGAGTTCCTCGAACAGCCTTTGCCTGCGGCCGAGGATGGGGCGCTCGAAGGCTTCAAGGGCCTGGTCCCGATCTGCGCCGACGAATCCTGCCACGTCGCCGCGGATCTCGACCGGCTCGTGGCGCGCTACCAGATGGTCAACATCAAGCTCGACAAGACGGGCGGCTTGACCGAGGCGCTCGACCTGCTCGCAGGGGCCCGGGCGCGAGGCCTCGGCTTGATGGTCGGCTGCATGATCTCCACCTCCCTCGCCATCGCCGCGGCGTTCCGTGTCGCGGTCCAGGCCGATTGCGCCGATCTCGACG
>NZ_JBCNMA010000067.1:0-17657 GCF_039595165.1 Sphingomonas sp. | reverse complement strand
AGCCGCCGAGCGTACCGATGAACTCATGCATGCGGCCGACGCGCTCGCGCACTTGGGGCGGGGCGGTGTCGTCGGCGGCGAGGCGGGCGGCGAGCTCGCCGAGCAGCTGGATCGTCGGGTCGACCTCGCGGCGCTTGCGCTCGGCGACGATGCGCATGAGCATCTCCCACAGATCGGTCTCGGCGACGAAATGGTCGCGGCGGTCGCCCTCGACATGGACTCGGCGGACGATGCCGTAGCCCTGCAGTTCCTTGAGCGCGGTCGAGACGTTGGAGCGGGCGAGACCGAGCGCCTCGACGATCTCTTCGGCATGGAGCGGGCGGTCGGCGAGGTAGAGCAAGGCATGGACCTGCGCCACGGAGCGATTGACGCCCCATTGCGTTCCCATCTCGCCCCAGTGGAGAATGAACGCCTTGGCGTCGGGATGTTCCGCGAACCGGGTCATGGCGTAATTTCTGTAATTTCAGAAATTGGAGGAGTCAAACATGATCGACCATCTCGGGATCCCGGTGAAGGACATTGCGGCGTCGCGGCGCTTCTACGAGGCGGCGCTGGCGCCGCTCGGCTACAAGGTGATGGGCGAGGAGACCAACGGGCTCGGCAACAATGTCGTGCTGATGGGCGCGGAGGAGATCGACTTCGTGATCGCCGACGGCGAGCCGGTGACCGACGGCACGCACTTCGCGTTTCGAGTCGAGACGCGGGCCGAGGTCGACGCGTTTCATGCGGCGGCGCTGGCGGCGGGGGGCAAGGACAATGGCGCGCCGGGGATTCGCGAAAACTACCATCCGAATTACTATGCCGCGTTCGTGATCGACCCCGACGGGATGAACGTCGAGGCGGTATGCCACAAGCCGGCGTGACATCTTCCGTTCTGCGAAAGCAGGAGCCCAGGGTGTCAGGGTGAATCGCTTGGTATCCAGGCCCCTGCTTTCGCAGGGGAACAAGCTTGAAGAGGTGCTGATGAAGGTCTTCACCATCGGATATGAGGGGGCGACGATGGAATCGTTCCTCGCCGCGCTCGAGGGCGCGGGAGTGCGGCAGGTGATCGACGTGCGCCAGCTGCCGCTGTCGCGCCGGCCGGGCTTCTCCAAGGCGCCGCTCGCCGCCGCGCTCAAGGAACGCGGGATCGGCTATGTCCACCTCAAGGCCCTGGGCACGCCCAAGCCGGGGCGCGACGCGGCGAAGAAGGGCGACCGCGCGACGCTGGAGACGGTCTATGCCGGCCAGCTCGAGCTGCCCGAGGCGCAGGCACAGGCGGCGCGGATGCGCGATCTGATCGCCGAGACGCCGAGCGCATTGCTGTGCTTCGAGCGCGATCCCCGGGTGTGCCACCGCACGCTCCTGATCGCCGCGGAAGGCGAGGGGGTGGAGGTGGAAGACTTGTTCGCCGATCCCATATCGCGCGCATGAGCAGCCGCCCGCTTTCGCCGTCCTCCCGCGCCGAGGAGGTGTTCAACGATTTCCAGCGCGAGGTGCTGGCCGAGAAGGCGGCGACGCTGGGCCGCGCCGGCAAGGCGCTCGAGGCGGCGCTCGCGAAGCTGCGCGGGGCGGGGCCGGACGAGGATCGCGACGCGCTGGTGCAGGCCGCGGCCGATGCGGCGCATGTCTATCTGATCCAGCGCGAGGTCTGTGGCATCCATGGGCTGGGCGCGCCGCTCGAGGATTTCGGCGTGCCGGGCGAAGTGCGGGTGCGGATCGGGGTACGGCCGGCCGAAGCGGTGAAGGGAACCTAAGCCCCGCGAGCGGCGTATCGCCTGCCTGATCGCACGGAGGAACTCGCATGGACGGATTTACGGGCGGATGCCTGTGCGGCGACGTCCGGATCGCGGCATCCGGCGGGCCGAATCGAGTCGGCCTCTGCCACTGTCTCGACTGCCGCAAGCATCACGGCGCGCTGTTCTTCGCCGCGGCGATGTTTCCCGCGGAGGCGGTGACGATCGCTGGCGAGGTGAGCGATTATCGCGGGCGGTGCTTCTGTTCGCGCTGCGGCTCGTCGGTGTTCGTGCGCAGCGGCGATGAGATCGAGCTGCATTTGGGAACGCTCGACGAACCCGACCAGCTGATGCCGAGCTACGAGTGCTGGACGGTACGGCGCGAGGCATGGCTGCCGCCATTCCCGCTCAAGCGGCACTATCCGCGCGATCGCGAGGGCGACGGCCCGTTCGAGGGCTAGCCCGTCACCGGCAGCCTGACCGCGCCGTCCGCGTCGCGCTCGAGCGGCGAATAGGCGATCACCGCGTCGAGCGGGAGCGGGGCGTAGAGGTGCGGAAACTCGGCACCGCCGCGCGAGACTTCCCACTTCACCGCCTCGCCCAGCGCCTCCAGGTCGACTGCCGCGACCCACAGTTCGTCCTGCCCGGCGAAATGCTTGTCGACGGTTTCGGTGAGCTGGTCGCGCGTCGACATGTGGACATAGCCGTCGGCAAGATCGACCGGCGCGCCGGCGAAGCTGCCGTCATGCTCCAGCGCATGCATCTGCGCGGCGGTCAGCACCTTGTAGGCGGTGGTCGGGTGCATGGCATTCGCTCCGGCGTCATCCCGGCCTTGTGCCGGGATCCACGGTGACGCAACCGATGGACAGGAGGTTCGATCCCTGCGCGTGTGCCGCCCGGTGGACCCCGGCACAAGGCCGGGTGACGGTTAATGGGTGAGGATTATTCGCCACCCTCCGGGCCCTCGGCCAGATCCTCGCCGGGGGTCGCGTCCGGCGTCGGCTCTCCAACGCCCGGACCGTCGGCGAGGTTCACTTCGGCCTCCTCCTCGGTCTCCTCGATCCGCGCGGCGGAGACGACGTGCTCGTCGTCGGCGACATTGAACAGCCGCACGCCGGCCGAGCCGCGCCCGATCACGCGCAGGTCGCCCAGCGACATGCGGATCAGCTTGGCCTGATCGGTGACGAGCATCAGCTGGTGGCCCTTGGTCGCCGGGAAGCTGGCGACGACCGGGCCGTTGCGGCCGATATTGTCGATATTGGTGATGCCCTGGCCGCCGCGCCCGGTGCGGCGATACTCATAGGCCGAGCTGAGCTTGCCATAGCCGTTGGTGCAGACGGTGAGGATGAACTGCTCGCGCTCGCGCAGCTCCTCGAAACGCTCCGGCGCCAAGTCGGGCTCGCCTTCCTTCTCGGCTTTCCACGGCGCGAACCGCAGATAGGCCTCGCGCTCCTCGGCGGTGGTGCCGACGCGGTGGAGGATCGAGAGCGAGATCACCTCGTCGTCGCCGAGCAGGCGCATGCCGCGCACGCCGGTCGAGTTGCGGCTCTGGAACTCGCGCACCTCGTCGCCGGCGAAGCGGATCGCCTTGCCCTGGCGCGTGGCGAGCAGGACGTCGTCGCCCTCGTCGAGCAAAGCGACGCCGATCAGGCGATCGTCCTCGTCCTCGCCCTCGAACTTCATCGCGATCTTGCCGTTCGAGGGGACGTTGGTGAACGCGTCCATCGAGTTGCGGCGGACCGAGCCCTTGGCGGTGGCGAACATGACGTGGAGCTTGCTCCACTCGCTCTCGTCCTCGGGCAGCGGCAGCACCGTCGAGATCGTCTCGCCCGCGGCGAGCGGGAGCAGGTTGATCATCGGCCGGCCGCGCGTGTTGGCGCCGCCCTCGGGCAGGCGCCACACCTTCATGCGATAGACCTTGCCGAGCGTCGAGAAGAACAGCACCGGCGTGTGGGTCGAGGTCACGAACAGCTCGGTGACGGCATCCTCGTCCTTGGTCGCCATGCCCGCGCGGCCCTTGCCGCCGCGATTCTGCGCGCGGAAGCTGTCGAGGCTGGTGCGCTTGATATAGCCCTGCACCGTGACGGTGACGACCATGTCCTCGCGCTCGATCAGATCCTCGTCCTCGATCCCGTCGGCGGCGGCGGCGATCTCGGTGCGGCGCGGCGTGGCGTACTGATCGCGGACCGCGACGAATTCCTCCCGCATCACCTCGTAGAGCTTGGCGCGGTTGGCGAGGATCTCGAGCAGCTCGGCGATCGAATCGGCGAGCGTCTTGAGCTCGTCGCCGATCTCGTCGCGGCCGAGCGCGGTGAGGCGGTGCAGGCGCAGGTCGAGGATCGCGCGGACCTGGATGTCGGACAGGCGGTAGGTGTCGCCGGCGACTTCGGTCTCCACCGCCTCGACCAGGCGGATGTACGGCGCGATCTCGGCGATCGGCCATTCGCGCATCAGCAGCGCCTCGCGCGCCGCGACCGGGCTCGACGAACCGCGGATGATGCGCACCACCTCGTCGAGGTTGGTGACCGCGATGACCAGGCCGAGCAAGATGTGCGCGCGGTCGCGTGCCTTGGCGAGCTCGAACTTGGAGCGGCGCGTGATCACCTGCTCGCGGAAGCGGACGAACGCCTCGACGATGTCGCGCAGGTTGAGCAGCTCGGGGCGGCCGCCGCGGATCGCGAGCATGTTGGCCGGGAAGCTCGACTGCGCCGGGGTGTTGCGCCAGATCTGGTTGAGCACGACCTCGGGCGTCGCGTCGCGCTTCAGGTCGATGACGATGCGCACGCCCTCGCGGCTGGATTCGTCGCGGATGTCGCTGACGCCCTCGACGCGCTTTTCCTTGGCGGCCTCGGCGATCTTCTCGACCAGCGCGTTCTTGCCCTGCTGGTAGGGGATTTCGGTGAGCACGATCGAACGGCGCTCGCCGCGCTGCTCGAAGGTATGGCGCGAGCGCACGATGATCGAGCCGCGGCCCGACTGATAGGCGTTGCGGCAGCCGGTGCGGCCGAGGATCAGCGCGCCGGTGGGGAAGTCCGGACCGGGGACGATCTCCATCAGCTCCTCGACCGTCACCGCGCCATTGTCCATGTACGCGAGGCAGGCGTCGATCACTTCGCCGAGATTGTGCGGCGGGATGTTGGTCGCCATGCCGACCGCGATGCCGCCGGCGCCGTTGACCAGCAGGTTCGGATAGCGGGCGGGGAGGACGGTCGGCTCGCTCTCCGAGCCGTCGTAATTGTCCTGGAAGTCGACCGTGTCCTTGTCGATGTCGTCGAGCAGCGACATCGCGACCTTGGCGAGGCGCGCCTCGGTGTAGCGCATCGCCGCGGGCGGATCGGGGTCCATCGATCCGAAATTGCCCTGGCCGTCGATCAGCGGCACGCGCATCGCCCAGTCCTGGGCCATGCGCGCCATCGCGTCGTAGATCGAGCTGTCGCCGTGCGGATGGTATTTACCCATCACGTCACCGACCAGGCGGGCCGACTTGCGATAGGCGCGGCCGGGCAGATAGCCGCCCTCCTGCGCCGCGTAGAGGATGCGGCGGTGAACCGGCTTCAGGCCGTCGCGGACGTCGGGCAGGGCGCGCGCCACGATCACGCTCATCGCGTAATCGAGGTACGAGGTCTTCATCTCGTCGACGATCGAGATCGGGGTAATGTCGGAAGGGTCCGCGAGGACGGTCTCGTCGGTCAAGTGATCACGCTTTCGGAGCTTGTTTCAGGATTGTGACCGCTCTAGCGGGGCGGTGGCCACCTGCCAAGCCCGCGCGCGCACGCGTACGCGCGCGTGAGGGCGCCAAGCGGCGGTGCGGAGCCAATGCGTTCAAAATGCGTTCAGCGTGCGAATGCGAGGGGCGAAACGACGTGCCGCGCCTTGACCCGGCGGGGCGGATTACTAGAGCGGATTTGCCCCTATTTTGCTACGCTGACCCGCGTAAGGAGAGTCCTGAATGAAGTCTGTCTCGAAAGTCGCGCTGTCCGCGGCGATCGTTCTCGGCATGCCCGCCCTCCTCGCCACCGCTCCGGCCGCGGCGCAGAAGAAGGAGAAGGAGGAAGCCGCTCAGCTCAAGATGAGCGCCGCCTACCGCAAGGCCGCGGTCGAGGCGCAGGAAGCTGCCAAGGGCACCGACCTCGCGCTCGAGGAAGCGAAGCTCGCCGCCCTCGAAGGAATCGCCGCCAATCCGGACGAGAAGTTCCTCGCGGCGCGGATGCGCTACGACCTCGAGACCAAGAAGAAGAGCAACACCGGCCGTGGTGCCGCGCTCGACACGCTGATCGCGAGCGGCAAGATCGCCGGGCCGGACCTCGGCAACCTGCACTTCCTGCGCGGCCAGCTGCTCGCGCAGGACAAGAAATATGCCGATGCGCTGCCGCATTATGCCAAGGCGCGCGAGCTCGGTTCCAACCAGCCCGACCTGCCGCTGCAGCGCGCCGTCGCGCAGTTCCAGACCAAGGACGTGAATGGCGGCGTCGCCTCGCTCGACGAGGCGATCAAGGCGCGCGAGGCCGCGGGCCAGAAGGCGCCCGAGACGTGGTACAAGATCGCCGTGTCCGAGCTCTACAAGTCGGGCAACAAGGATGCCGCCTCGGCCTGGCTCAACAGGCAGATCGCCGCCTATCCGGGTCCGGATGCGTGGCGCTCGTCGCTGCTCATCTACCTCGAGCAGATCCAGGCCAAGGGCGTCACGCTCGACCCCGACCAGCGGCTCGACGTGCTGCGCCTGATGCGCGCGGCGAAGGCGATGGGCGGCGAGAGCGACTATCTCCAGTACGCCGATGTCGCGCAGCGCCGCGGCCTGCCGGGCGAGGTCAAGTCGGTGATCGACGAGGGCCGGGCGAGCGGCAAGGTCACCAAGACCAACGCCCAGATCAACCAGCTCTATGCGACCGCCGACAAGCAGGAGAAGGCGGAAGTGCCGCTGGCCGGCGAGGAGAAGCGCGCGGCGGGCGCCGCCAAGGGCGACGTCGCGATGCAGACCGGCGACGCCTATCTCGGCACGCGCAACTATCCCAAGGCGGTCGAGATGTACCGGCTCGCGCTGCAGAAGGGCGGCGTCGACACCAATGTGGTGAACACCCGTCTCGGCATCGCGCTGGCGCTGTCGGGCCAGAAGGCCGAGGCCAAAACGGCGTTCGGCGCGGTCAGCGGCGCGCCACGCGCCGACATCGCGCGCTTCTGGTCGACCTGGATGGACTTGCCCGCGGCCTGAGACCCGGCCGCGCGGAAACGAAGAGGGGCGGCCGTCGCGCCGCCCCTTTTTGCGTCAGATTCTGTTCGTGTAGGTCGAACCGCTCGTTGCTCCCCGGCGAAGGCCGGGGCCCAGTATCGGGCCGGTCCGAGAGGTGCGTGAGCCTACCGAGGGTCGCCGCAACTGGGGCCCGGCCTTCGCCGGGGAGCAAAAGCGCGTAGAATGTCGATCCATCCTAAGGCTCGACCGGGACCCCCGGGAGTGACTTGGACGAGCGGATCGTGAGCGAGGTGCGGACATGCGCCACATTGGGCGCGGTGGTCAGCCGGGTGGTGAGGAACTGCTGGAAGCTCGACAGGTCCCTGGCGACGATCTTCAGGATGAAGTCGATGTCGCCGTTGAGCATGTAGCATTCGCGGATCTCGGGGATGCCGGCGACATGCGCCTCGAACGCCTCGAGATCGGTCTCGGCCTGGCTCTTCAGGCTGACCATCGCGAACACGGTGATCGTATAGCCGAGCCAGACCGGGTCGAGATCGGCATGATAGCCGCGAATCGCGCCCTTCTCCTCGAGCGTGCGGACGCGGCGCAGGCAGGGTGGCGCGGTCAGCCCGACGCGGTCGGCCAGATCGACATTGGTCATCCGGCCATCGGCCTGTAGATGCGCCATGATCTGCCGGTCGATCTCGTCAAAGGCCATTCGGTATCCCCTATTGTGCGACAGCAATTGATCGCATTCTGTCTCGTATACATAAGATAATTACGCGCAAGCGCAATTGTCCCACAATGCGACGGCGCGAAATGGGCGGTTTCCGGCAGGGATTTCCGCAGTTAAGGCTTCATTACCGCCCGGATTCCCGGCGGGGTGGGACGACAGATTGGTGCGGTTCGACGATACCCTGGACACGGTGCTGGCAGCGGACGTCGCGACGGCGTTCGGCAAGGCCTCGGCCTGGCGCCAGCTCGTCGACCTGATCGGACGCCGCCGCATCCCCGACGACCCGCGCGCGATCGCCTTGCTCGAATCGATTCGCGACGACGTGCCGCTGCCCGTGCGGGTGACCAGCGCGCGCGCGCTGGAGATGGCCGAACCGCCCGCGGCTTTGGTCGAGCTCTGCGTCGTCGACGAGATCGCGGTCGCCACGCCGATCCTGCGCACCGCGCGGCTGAGCGCGGACGAATGGATCGCGCTGCTGCCGCGCCTGTCCGCGGCGGGCCGCGGCGTGCTGCGCGGCCGCCGCGACCTGCCGCCGGGGGTGAACGAAGCGTTGGACGGCTATCGCGCGGCGGATTTCGTGCTTCCCGCGAGCACCGCGGCGGCGGACCCCGGCGCGGCCGCCACGCCGGTCGTCAGCGAGGTCGCCACGCCGGTCGTCGGCGCGTCCTCGACCTTCGTGCCGGTCGGCGTCGCCGCGCTGGGCATCCCGGTCGTGGCGGCGGCGCTGCAACAGGCCGCGCCGGCTCAAGACGGGGCTCGCGACGAACCGCTCGCCGCAACGGCGGTTGCCGCGGAGTCCGCCGAGGCGCAGACTCCGGACATGGCGGGGGAAGCGGCGATTCTGGAGGAGCGCGCGGACGGCGACACGGGCGGGCCGTTCGAGATCGCCGACGTGGTCGCGCGGATCGACGCCTTCTACACGCGCCAGCCCGATCAGCCGATGGCGCCGGCTGCGCCGAAGCGCGCGGCCGGGTTCCGTTTCGAGACCGACGCGCAGGGCATCATCAACTGGGTCGACGGCGTGTCGCGCGCGCCGCTGATCGGGCTGCCGCTCGACAGCGCCGCATCGGGCAGCGGATCGCGCGTCGACGGCGTGGTGGCGGGCGCGTTCCGCCAGCGCGCCCGCTTTGCCGCGGCACGGCTGTTCGTCGCCGGGGAGAGCGACGCGGCGGGCGACTGGCGCATCTCGGGCGCCGCCGCCTTCGACTCGGCGACCGGGCGCTTCTCGGGCTATCGCGGCACCGCGCGGCGGCCGCGGCGTGACGAGACCGTGGCCCCCGGCGCGGGCCGCGGCGCCGATTCGCTGCGCCAGCTGATGCACGAGCTGCGCACCCCGACCAACGCCATCGCCGGCTTCGCCGAGCTGATCGAGCGCGAGATCCTGGGCGAGGCCGCGCCGGTCTATCGCGAGCGTGCCGCGACGATCCGCGACCATGCCCGCGCGCTGCTCGCGGCGATCGACGATCTCGACATCGCCGCGCGGATCGATGCCTCGGCGCTGCGCCTCTACCCGGGCGAGGTCGCGCTGCACCCGCTGCTCGCGCGGATCGGCGAGGATCTGGCCGGGCTCGCGGCGCTGCGCGGCGCCGAGCTGGCCCTGCCGGCGGGCGAGCTGGCGGTGGCGGGCGACGCGCGCGCGCCCGAACGGCCGCTCGCGAGCATGCGCGCGAGCAGCCGTTCGATCGCGCGCATGCTCGCGACGCTGCTGTCGGCCGCGGGCGAGGGCGGGCGCATCGGCGTCGCCTTCGCCGAGACCGGCGACGCGGTGGCGATCGCCTTCGATCGGCCGCGCGCCTTCGCCGCCTATCCCGGCGAGGCGATCTTCGCGATCGACGACGAGGGCGACGATGCCGCGCTGCTCGGCGCCGGCTTCGCGCTGCGCCTGATCCGCAACCTCGCGCGCGAGCTCGGCGGCGCGCTGGCCGTCGACGCGGCGCAGCTGACGATCCGCCTGCCCGCCTTGGTAACCAAGTCTTTGGAGCAGGTGCGCTAGACGCCCAGCCCATGGAAATGGGACATCGTTTCGCCCCGGCAGGGGGATATCGCGTGCCGGCGCCCGCGCCGGACGCCGCGATCGCGTGGCCGGAGGGGTTCGGCACGCGCTTCACCGTGTTCGTCGACACCGAGGAGGAGTTCGACTGGACTCGGCCCCTGAGGCGCGAGAATCGCGCGACGGAGGCGATGCGCGCCCTGCCCGGGATGCACCGGCTGTTCGCGGCGCACGGCGTGCCGGCGAGCTACATGGTCGACCACCCGATCGTCACCTGCCCCAAGTCGGTTGACATCCTGGGCGAGCTGCTCGCCGACGGGCGCTCGGCGATCGGCACGCAGCTTCATCCCTGGGTCAATCCGCCGTTCGACGAGGCGGTGACGCCGCACAACAGCTTCGTCGGCAATCTCCCGCGCGAGCTGGAGGCGGCGAAGCTCGCGGTGCTGACCGGCGCGATCGCCGCGGCGTTCGGCAAGCGGCCCGTGATGTTCCGCGCCGGGCGCTACGGGATCGGGCCCAACTCGCTGTCGCTGCTCGCGGCCGAGGGCTATCGCGTCGATACCTCGATGCGCTCGGGCTACGACTATTCGGCCGAGGGCGGGCCCGATTTCACCGCGATCGGCAATTCCGGCTTCTGGACGGGGGAGGGCGGGCTCGCCGAGCTGCCGCTGACCACCCTCTACACCGGCATGGCACGGCGCGGCGGCGCGGGGCTCTACGGCGCGCTGCGGCACTTGCCCAAGGGGCGCGGCGTCGCCTCGCGCCTGGGACTCCTGTCGCGCGTCGCGCTGACGCCCGAGGAGATGCCGATCGACCTCGCGCTGGAGGCGATTCGCGTCGCGGCGGGCGAGGGCGCGCGGCTGCTGCTCTTCTCCTATCATTCGCCCTCGGCGGCGCCGGGCTACACGCCCTATGTCCGCGACGCGGCGGAGCTGCGTGCGTTCCATGCCTGGTGGGAAGCGGCATTCGGCCTGCTCGCCAAGCTCGGCATCGCCTCCGCGTCCCATGACGAGATCCTGGCGGCGCTCGATCGCGCGGCGCTTGCCCGCGGCGGCGTTCGCCCCTAATCGCGGGAACCGCTGGGGGCCTGTAGCTCAATTGGTTAGAGCTGGCCGCTCATAACGGCTAGGTTGCGGGTTCAAGTCCTGCCGGGCCCACCAGCGGTGACTTGTGTGTTCGGCTCTTACCGCCTAGGGCCGCACCCGGCGTCGGGGAGTGGCGCAGCCCGGTAGCGCGCTTGCTTTGGGAGCAAGATGTCGCAGGTTCGAATCCTGTCTCCCCGACCATCTTTCGATGCCAACTTTCGACGGGCGTGCCATTGCCGTCGATCAATGGCATGAAGGCACATGGTTTCTTCAGCAACCATTGCGTTACGGTCTCAAATGCCCAGCGCGAACAATTCCGAGTCCGCTCCCTTCACGGTGCCGCCGCGCATCGCGTTCCTGTCGATCATCGGCTTCTGGATCTTCTACTATGTCAGCATCACGCTGCGGTCGTGGATCATGGACTATCCCGGCGCCTGGCTGATGCTCGACAACCGCGCGTGGGTGTCGCTGTTCGGGGTCGGGTTCACCTACATCCTCTATCGCGTGCTGCGGGCGTTCTGCCACCACACGCTGCGCGTCCGGGTCGTCGCCGCCTTCCTGTTCTCCGCGATCACCGCGACGGCCTATTCGACGATCAACTATCTGTCCTTCTATGTCGTCGATCCCAAGCCCGCCGAAGTCGAGCGGATGGCGGCGGCCGGTGACGAGAGGAAGCAGGACGGACCCGCGCACCTGATCGCGGAGAATGCGATCAGCTGGTATTTCTTCTTCCTGTCCTGGTCGGTCTTCTACCTCGCTCTGTCCTATGCCGGGGCGGTGCGCGCGTCCGAGCGCGAGACCGCGCGGCTGCGCGCGGCGACGCAGACCGCCGAGATCCGGGCGCTGCGCTACCAGGTCAATCCGCACTTCCTGTTCAACACGCTGAACTCGATCTCCTCGCTCGTCATGTCGGGCAAGCGCGAGGATGCCGAGGCGATGATCCTCAACCTCTCGACCTTCTTCCGCACCAGCCTCGCCGCCGAGCCGACCGAGGACGTGCCGCTGGCCGACGAGATCGCCGTGCAGAAACTCTATCTCGAGATCGAGGCGGTGCGCTTCCCCGAGCGGCTGCGCCCGGTGTTCGAGATCGACCCTGCCGCGGCCAATGCCTGCGTCCCGGGCCTGATCCTTCAGCCGCTGATCGAGAATGCGATCAAATATGGCGTGGCGCCCGCGCGGCGGCCGGTGCAGATTTGCGTCTCCGCGGAGGTGGTCGGCGAAAGGCTCGTGGTGACGGTCAGCGATGATGGCGACGGCGCGAAGGCGGCGAACGGGACGGGCGTCGGGCTGCGCAACGTGCGCGACCGGCTGATCGCCCGGTTCGGGGAGGTGGCGACGCTGACCGCCGGCAAGCGCCCGGACGGCGGCTTCGCCGCGACGCTGCGGCTGCCCCTGGTGTACAATGGCTGCTGAGCGGCTGCGCACGCTGATCGTCGACGACGAGCCGCTCGCGGTCGAGCGGATGCAGATCCTGTGCGCGGGCATCGCCGAGATCGACCTGATCGGCACCGCCAGCGACGGCGAGGCGGCGCTGCGCCTGATCGATGCGCTGCGGCCCGACCTGGTGCTGCTCGACATCGCCATGCCGCATCGCGACGGCATCGCCGTGGCCACCGCGCTGGGCGCCGCCGCGTGCCGGCCGGCGGTGATCTTCTGCACCGCGTTCGAGCAGCATGCGGTGGCGGCGTTCGACGTCGCGGCGGTGGACTATGTGCTGAAGCCCGTGAGCGCGGAGCGGCTGGCGCGCGCGGTCGGCCGCGCGCTCGAGGCCGCGGGGCGGCCGCGTGCCGAGGCGCATGCCACGAGCTCGCGCTGGATCGAGGAATTCTGGGTGCCGCATCGTTCGGAGATGGTGCGCGTCAGCGCCGGCGACATCGAGCGGATCGATGCCGAGCGCGACTATATGCGCTTGACCGTCGGGGGGCGCAGCTACCTGATCCACCAGACGATCAGCGAGCTCGAGCGGCGGCTGGATCCCGACTGTTTCCTGCGGCTGCATCGCTCGACGATCGTGCGCAAGGACCGCATCGTGAAGCTGCGGCACGACGGCCTGGGCGTGTGGCATGCCGAGCTGAGCGACGGCGAGCTGGTGCGGATCGGCCGCACCTATCAGGCTGCGGCCAAGGCGATCATGGCCAAATAGACCCCGTCCGCCGGGGGGCCGGCGGACGGGGCAGTTGCGATGAGCGTCAGGGTGCTACAGTGACACTCATATCGCGTGCCGCGAGCTGCCGGTCGGCGGCGTTGCGGTAAGCGAGCTCAACGGCCGGGCCGGTCGATTCGAGGGCGGTCGCGGCGCAGCGCTGCGTGACTTTGTGAAGCCTGAGGTCACGCTCGAGGCCGACGCCGCAGACGCGGGCGGCAGCCGCCTTGAGGCGACGCTCGAACGCCGCCTTGCCCTGCGCGGAAGCAAGGTTGAGATCGGCGTAGGAGACTTCGACGGACCTCTCGCCGTCGGCGAACGCCGGCACGGCGGCGAGAAGCGCGGCGGCGATTGCGGCCGCGCGGGCGAGATTGGACAACATGGTTCACTCCGGGGTTGCGGGTGCGTCGTCTGGCGAACGCACTTGTTCCGCTACGCCCCGGCGGCGGCGTCGGCTATCGGCGCTCGACCAGCGCGTTCGCCGTTTCCACCGGAACCGTTCGGCTCGACCAACGACCGACCGTCGGCGACGAACGCTCGCCCGGCGGGCATGGGGGCGGGCATCGCACAACGAAAAAGGGCGCCCCCGGAGGGACGCCCTTTCGATTCGACCGGACCCGTTCGGGTCCAGGAAGAGCGGGGTCCGATTACTCGGCCGCGTTGCCAGCCGCGTCGGCGGCTTCTTCCAGGTTGTCGGCAGCGTTCTCGAGCGCGTCTTCGGCAACGTCGTTGGTCGCGTTGTCAGCGGCCAGCTCGAGGTTGTCGGCGCTCTCTTCCAGAGCCTCGGCGACGTTCTCGGCGGTGTTGTTCGCAGCCGGCGTCGGATTGCACGCGGCGAGCGACATCAGGCCGGTCGCGGCAGCGACGATGAGGACCTTCTTCATTCGTTTGCTCCCAAGCAAAATTATTCGGTTCGCCCCGGCCCGATTGCCGTGCGAGTTAGTCGGAATAACGCCCGTTACGCCGCCGTCAATGGGAATTCATCTGACAGCAAGGTTGCCGGCGCACCGAAATGATGCGCCGCGTCATTGCGCGGGGCCGATCGCTTCGGGCGCATTGGCGACCTCGGCGAGCATCGCGGTCCACGCCGCGACGTTCTGGCGCAGTTGCGCAGGATCGATCTTGTCGAGCGTGTCGTCCGGCGTGTGGTGCAGGTCGAAATAGCGCGTGCCGTCCTGCTGCAGGTCGATTCCGGCGACGCCCGAGGCGATCAGGTCGGATACGTCCGCCCCGCCCGACGCGGGCTGCTGGCCGCGGCTGATGCCGAGCGAGGCGAGCGCGGCGGCAACCCGATCACCCACCGCCCTCGCGCTGTCGGGAAGCTTGAAGTCGACGCGCCAGATGCGATCGGCGCCGAAGTCCGATTCGGCGGCGAGCGCATGCTTCTCGCCCTTGTGCGCCTCGAAATAGGCCTTGCCGCCGAACACGCCGACTTCCTCGGCGCCGGCCCAGAGCACGCGGATCGTGCGGCGTGGCCGGCCGGCGTCCATGATGCGCTTGGCCGCGGCGGCGACGATGCCGCAGCCCGCGCCGTCGTCGAACGCGCCGGTGCCGAGGTCCCAGCTGTCGAGATGGCAGGCGACGACGACCATCCCGGCGGCGGGATCGCTGCCCGGCACGTCGGCGATGACGTTGCCCGATTCGGTGGTGCCGATCTGGCGCGGGGTGAGGGTGAGCCTGACCTTGACCGGCTGGCCGCGCTTGAGGATCCGCTCGAGCTGCTCGGCATCGGGCAGCGACAGCGCGGCGGCGGGGATCGCCGCGACGCCGGCGGGGAAGTTGGTGCCGCCGGCGTGCGGGTTGCGGTGGTGGTCGGTGCCCACCGAGCGGATCAGGATCGCCGCCGCGCCCTTGCGTGACGCCGTGGCCGGGCCCGAGCGACGCACCGCGCCGAACGCGCCATATTGCGAGCCGTCCTGCGTGCGCGTCATCGAATGGCTGACGAAGGCGATCTTGCCCTTGAGACTGCCGTCGGGCGCGGCCTGCAGCGCCGCCAGGGTCGGGAAATAGACGATCTCCGCCTCGAGCCCCTTGGCCGCGGTCGCCCCCGAATTGCCCAGCGCGGTCAGGCGCAGCGGCTGCGGGAAGGGCGCGAGCACTTCGAGCGTCTCCTCGCCGCGCACCCAGGTCTTCATCCGGAACGGCTCGTTGCGGACGTTGCTGAAGCCGAGCGCGGCGAGCTTCCTGACCGCCCAGGCGCGGGCGCGCGCCTCGGCCTCGGTCCCGGCGAGGCGCGGTCCGACTTCGGTCGTCAGGCCCTCGGTGATGTCCCAGGCGATGTCGTCCTCGAGCGCCGCATCGCGCAGCGCGGCGGAGTCGGTCTGGGCGAAAGCGGGCAGGGCGAGGCTGAGGCAGGTCGCCAGGGCAAGGGTCTTCACGCGCATTCACGTCCTCCGCTGAAAGATTGTTGCGGGGAGGCGTAACGGAATGGCGGGCCTCGCCGCAACCCGGCCCCGCGCGCTTTTCGACGAGCGACAGGTTTGCCAATCGGCGGGGGCATCGCTACATCGGCGCCAAATCCCGAACACCCGAATAGACGAACGGAGACCCGCACGTGGCCGCCCAATACGCCTTCGTGATGAAGGACATGACCAAGACCTTCCCCGGCGCCCCCAAGCCGGTGCTGAGCAACATCAACCTGCAATTCTATCAGGGCGCCAAGATCGGCATCGTCGGCCCCAACGGCGTCGGCAAGTCGACCCTGATCAAGATCATGGCCGGGATCGACAAGGATTTCTCGGGCGAGGCATGGCCCGGCGAGAACATCACCGTCGGCTATCTCGAGCAGGAGCCGCAGCTCGATCCGTCGAAGTCGGTGCTGGAGAACGTCAAGGACGGCGCGCGCGAGACCGCCGACCTGGTCGAGCGCTTCAACGCGATCTCGGCCGAGATGGGCGATCCCAAGGACGACACCGACTTCGACGCGCTGATGGAGGAGATGGGCGATCTCCAGGCCAAGATCGACGCGGTCGACGGCTGGAGCCTCGACAACCAGCTCGAGATCGCGATGGAGGCGCTGCGCTGTCCGCCGGGCGACTGGGCCGTCGACAACCTCTCGGGCGGTGAGAAGCGCCGCGTCGCGCTGACGCGCCTGCTGATCCAGAAGCCGTCGATCCTGCTGCTCGACGAACCGACCAACCATCTCGACGCCGAAAGCGTCAAATGGCTCGAAAACCACCTCAAGGAATATGCCGGCGCGGTGCTGATGATCACCCACGACCGCTATTTCCTCGACAATGTCGTGGACTGGATCCTAGAGCTCGATCGCGGCAAATACTTCCCGTACGAGGGCAACTACTCGACCTATCTCGAGAAGAAGGCCAAGCGCCTCGAGCAGGAGGATCGCGAGGCGACCGGGCGCCAGAAGGCGATCAAGGACGAGCTCGAGTGGATCCGCGCCGGCGTGAAGGGCCGCCAGACCAAGTCGAAGGCGCGTATCGCCAAGTTCGAGCAGCTCGTGGAGCAGCAGTCGCAGCGTACCCCGGGCAAGGCCCAGATCGTCATCCAGGTGCCCGAGCGCCTCGGCGGCAAGGTCATCGAGGTCGACAACATCTCGAAGGCCTATGGCGACAAGCTGCTGTTCGAGAATTTGTCGTTCACGCTCCCGGCCGGCGGCATCGTCGGCGTGATCGGGCCCAACGGCGCCGGCAAGTCGACGCTGTTCAAGCTGATCACCGGGCAGGAAACGCCGGATTCGGGCACGATCGAGATCGGGACCACCGTCCGCCTCGGCTATGTCGACCAGAGCCGCGACCATCTCGATCCGTCGAAGAACGTCTGGGAAGAGATTTCGGACGGGCTCGACTATATGAAGGTCAACGGCCATGACCAGTCGACCCGCGCCTATGTCGGCGCGTTCAACTTCAAGGGCCAGGATCAGCAGAAGAACGTCGGCAAGCTGTCGGGCGGCGAGCGCAACCGCGTCAACATCGCCAAGATGCTGAAGCGCGGCGGCAACGTGCTGCTGCTCGACGAGCCGACCAACGACCTCGACGTCGAGACGCTCGGCGCGCTGGAGGAGGCGATCGAGAATTTCGCGGGCTGCGCCGTGGTGATCAGCCACGATCGCTTCTTCCTCGATCGTCTCGCCACGCACATCCTCGCCTTCGAGGGCGACAGCCATGTCGAATGGTTCGAGGGGAACTTCGAGGCCTATGAGGAGGATAAGCGCCGCCGCCTCGGCGATGCCGCCGACCGTCCGACGCGATTGGCCTACAAGAAGCTGACGCGCTGATGCCGATCCCGGCGCCTGCGGTCTGATGGCTCGCAAGGCGCCGGGCTTTGGCGACACGCTCGCCGGCTGGCTCGTCGCCGAGGGGCTGGTGCCCGATGACCAGCGCGCCGGATCGCTCGCCGATGTCGCGCGGGTGCGGGCGCTGCTGATCGCCGCGGCGCGCGAGCGGCGTGCGGTCAGCTATTCCGAGCTGCTGGCGGGGCTCGGCCATCGCTTCACGCGGCCCAAGATGCGCGCGGTGTGCAGGACGCTCGACGCGATCGATGCGGCCGCGGCTGCGGCTGGCGAGCCGGAACTGGCGGTGCTGGTGGTGCGCGAGACCGACCGGCTGCCGGGACAGGGTTGGTGGACCGGCGTGCGGGAAGCTTATGGCTATGACGGCGAATGGAGCGGGCGCGACGCGGTTGCGCTGGTCGTGCGATTGCAGGCGCGGGCGTTCGACTATTGGGGCGCGCGACGCGAATAGCCGCTACAGGAGGCGCCCCTGAGGGCGCCTCCCGCATTCCGACCGGTCAGGCGGCCGGCTTGCTCCGCGCCGCATCCACGCTCCACGCACCGCCACCGGCCGCGGCGAGGTAGAGGAA
>NZ_JBCNMA010000066.1:0-17748 GCF_039595165.1 Sphingomonas sp. | reverse complement strand
GGCGAGCCCGGTGACGCTGGCGGCGAGCAGCACCGGGGCGAGCATCGATGCGCCGAGCCACAGGCCGATGCCGCCGAACATCTTGGGATCGCCGCCGCCCAGCCCGTCGCGCCCGCGGATCTGGCGGTAGGTGAAGGCGACGAGGTGGAGCAGGCCGAAGCCGAGCACCCCGCCGACGATGCGGTCGAGCCAGCCGGGATCGAAGAAGATGCCGTCGACGATCCCGGCGAGCGCGAGCAGACCGGTGAGTGCGTTGGGCAGCCAGAAGGCGATGAGGTCGAGCGCGGCGAGGGTGAGCAGCAGCCAGCCGAACACCGCGCCCGCGACGCCTTCCCAACCCGGCGCGACCAGGCCGGCCGAGACCCCTATCAGCATCGCCGCGACCTCGATCGCGGCATGGCCGGGATGGATCTTCGCGCCGCATGCCCGGCAGCGGCCGCGCTGGAGCGCAAAGCTCAGCAGCGGCACCAGTTCGTGCGCGCGCAGAGCCTTGCGGCACGAATCGCACTCGGATCGCCCGCGCATCGCGCTGCGTCCCTCGGGCCAGCGCAGCGCGACCGTCGCGATGAAGCTGCCGAAGATCAGCCCGAGGACGGCGAGTGCGAGCGGCCAGGTCCAGTCAGGCATCGGCGGGCGGCTTCTTGCGGATCAGGTAGCGATAGACGCCGAAGATATTGATCCCGAACAGGACGAGGTTCTGCGACAGCAGCGGTTGGTCGTCCGACATCAGCGCGCCGCTGATCCAGGCGATGCTGGAGGCGACGAACAGCGCGAATCCCCAGCCGGTGATGCGCCGCCCATTGTCGAGACTGACCATGAAGGCGGCGATGATGCCGCTGATCGATGCGAACCATTTGAGGATTTCGATAAGGTCCATGGCAAGTCCTGTTTTGCATTCGCGAAGCCCCGTGCCTAGATCGCGGCCAAGCTCAAACTCGCGGAGAGGCTTTCATGTCCACCGATCCCGTCGTCATCGTCTCCTATGCCCGCACGCCGATGGGCAGCATGCAGGGCGCGCTGTCGGATGCGACGGCGACCGATCTCGGCGCCACGGCGGTCGGCGCGGCGGTCGAGCGGGCGGGCCTGAAAGGTGAGGTGGTCGAGCGTATCTATATGGGCTGCGTGCTGCCCGCCGGCCTCGGCCAGGCGCCGGCCCGGCAGGCGGCGCGCAAGGCGGGCCTTCCCGATCATGTCGAGGCGACCACGGTCAACAAGATGTGTGGATCGGGCATGCAGGCGGCCATCATGGGCGCCGAGGCGCTGGCCGCGGGATCGGTCGACCTGCTGGTCGCGGGCGGGCTCGAGAGCATGACCAATGCGCCCTATCTCTCGCTGCGGCACCGCAGCGGCGCGCGGATCGGGCACGACCGGCTGTTCGACCATATGTTCCTCGACGGACTCGAGGATGCGTACGAGCCCGGCCGGGCGATGGGCACCTTCGCCGAGGAGATCGCGACCGAATATCAATTCACGCGCGAGGCGCAGGACGCGTTCGCCATCGCCAGCCTGACGCGCGCGCAGAAGGCGCAGCAGTCGGGCGGGTTCGACCGCGAGATCGTGCCGGTCGAGATCTCGACCCGCAAGGGCGTGGTCGTGGTCGACAAGGACGAGCAGCCGGCCAAGGGCGACGCGTCGAAGATTCCGACGCTCAAGCCCGCCTTCGCCAAGGACGGCACGATCACCGCGGCCAACGCCTCGTCGATCTCCGACGGCGCGGCGGCGCTGGTGCTGACGCGTGCGTCGGTGGCGGAGAAGCTCGGGCTGAACCCGGTCGCGAAGATCGTGTCGCACGCGGCGCACGCGCATCTGCCCGCGCGCTTCACCACCGCGCCGGTGTTCGCGATGCAGAAGGCGCTCGACAAAGCCGGCTGGAGCATCGGCGATGTCGACCTGTTCGAGGTCAACGAGGCGTTCGCCGCGGTGGCGATGATCGCGATGCGCGACCTGTCGATCTCGCACGACGTGCTTAACGTGAATGGCGGCGCCTGCGCGCTGGGTCACCCGATCGGGGCGAGCGGGGCGCGGATCATGGCGACGTTGCTCGCGGCGCTGCAGAACAGCGGGCAGAAGCGCGGGCTCGCCTCGCTGTGCATCGGCGGCGGTGAGGCGACCGCGATGGCGGTGGAACTGCTCAACTAGGGCGGATTCGTCCCGCGGGGATGGCGGGTCGAGGGCAGCCGGTTTCGCCACCCCGGGGGAGGCAGGCTCACTGGCCTTTCGAAGTAGTCCCGATAGCTGTTTTTGCTGGCTTCACCCCCGCCCTACGATGCGGCAGGGAGATCCAGTTGATGATTCGACGCATTTCGAGATATTCCGCCAGCTATATCTACCGCGTCACCGAAATGTCCCGGATCAGGCGGGCCGGCGTCACGCTGCTCGCGTCCTACCCCAAATGCGGCAGGACCTGGTACCGGTTCATCCTCGCTTCCTACCTCAACGATCTGCGGCAGCAGGGGCAGATCGATCTGACCAGCATGTTCGGGCTGGTCCCGAACTATGATCTCGATCGGGTGCGCGGCATCCCGGCCTTCTACCGGCGCGAAGCGGAGGTGCGGCTTCCGCTGATCGCGGCGACTCACCTGACGCCGCACCAGCTCGCGGCGGATGGCTGCCCGGTGATGTTCATGGTGCGCAATCCGCACGATGTGGTCGTCTCCTCCTATTTCCACCTCAAGCACCACAAGCAGAGCTATGCCGGAGAGATCGAGGCGTTCGTGCGCGACGAGCGCCATGGGCTGCCGAGCTTCGTCCGGTATCTGAACAGCTGGGGCGACGCGATGCATTGGCATCCGCATCAGGTGGTTGCCTATGAGCGGCTGAGCGCCGCGCCCGTCGAAGCGACGATCGCGACGCTCGAGTTCCTCGACCTCCCGGTGGAGCGCGAGCTGGTCGAACGCGCGGTCGCGGCGGCGAGCTTCGAGAAGCTCCGGCGCATGGAGCAAGTGCAGGGCGTGCCCGGGCGCGAATATGACCGATCCAATGCCGACGCCTCGCGCATGCGGCGCGGGAAGGTCGGCGGGTTCCGCGACTATCTCGACGACGCCTCGATCCGGTGGATCGACGATTATTGCGCCGAGCACCTGAATCCGGACGCGCGGCGGCTGCTGGCTGGCGAACCGCTGCACACGGCTTCGGCGACACGGTCGATCCAGCCCGGGCACCGGCTCGACGCCCTTCGCCGGAGCGCGGCCGCGCCGGGCCGTTCGCCGATCCGGCAACTGGCCGCCGAGATGCTGATCAGCCTGGGGCTGGTTGCGGCGCTCGCGGCCCCGGGGATCCTGCTGATCGAGTTCTGGGAATGGGCGACCGGCGGGGAATGGCCCGGCTGGTCGGTCGAGGACGGCCTCAGCCTGTTCGGGATCGATCGCGGCGAACGAGCGGAGAATTCCAGTCAGCGGCTGACCGACGTGCTGCTCGCGCTCCCGCTCACCTTCGCGCTGTTCGTGAGCGGGGTACTGGCGTTCCTCAGCGGCATGCGCCTTGGCGACTGGACTCAAGTCCGCCTTCGCACCGCGCGCCGGCCGAAGCTCAAGAAACAGCCGTGACGAAGGCCGCGGCCCGCGATGCTGGCTGAGCGGGACTCGGCCGGCGCGCGCCTGCGGAAGATCGCGCACCTGCTGACCGGCAGCTTCGCCGGCGCGGCCGTCGGCATTCCCGCGATCGTGCTCACCGCGCGCGCGCTGGGCGGCGAGCAATATGGCGTGCTCGCGATGATCGTCTCCTACGTCGCGTTCATCAAGCGCTTCGCCGATTTCCAGATCTGGCAGCCGGTCATCCGCTACGGCGCCGCGCTCGATCCGGAAGCCGACCGGCCGGCCTATCTGGCGCTGCTCAAATACGGACTTGCCGTCGACCTGGCGGCGTCGCTGGCCGGTTGGGTGATCGGCGTGAGCGGCGCGGTCGCCGCGCTGCTGCTGTTCGGGCTCGACGGGCAGGCGTTCGCCGGGATGCTCGTCTATGCGAGCGTGCTGCTGTTCAACATCAGCGGGATGCCGATCGCCGTGCTGCGGCTGGGCGGGCGCATCCACAGCCTGGCCTACAACCAGCTGGCGGTGAGTGCGGTGAAGCTGGCGCTCTGCGCTGCCGCCTTCGCGGCGCAGGCGGGATTGTTCGTCTTTCTCGCGATCTGGGCGTTCACCGAGATTCTCGGCGTGCTGCTCGTGCTCGCGCCGGCCTGGCGCGACCTGCGCCGGCGGGGCCTGCACCGGGTCGACCAGGGCAGGCTGCGCGACGCCCGCGCGCTGTTTCCAGGCATCGTCGGGTTCAGCTTCAGCGCCAATATCTCATCGAGCCTGTGGGCGAGCATCCAGCAGCTCGACACGCTGCTCGTCGGCTATTTCGTGGATACGGCGTCGGCCGGGCTCTACTTCCTCGCCAAGCGCATCGCGCGCCTTGCCCAGCAGCTGGCGCAGCATGTCCAGACCGTGGTCTATCCCGATCTCGCGCGGCTGTGGACGAGTGGCGACCGCCGTTCGTTCGCGCGCGTGATCGTCCAGACCGAAGCATTCCTGGCGACGTTCGGCGTCGTGGCGGTGCTCGTCACCTTCGCGATCGGGAGCGAGGCCATCGCCCTGCTCGCGGGCGAGCCGTTCCGCGCGGCCGGCGCCTATCTGACGGTGCAGATGGCGGCGGTGACGATCATCCTTTGCGGCTCGGTGCTGCGCTCGAGCCTGCTGGCGGCGGGCCGCGCCGGCACCGTGCTGGTCGCGGCGACGACGGCCACCTGCGTCTTCTACCTGACCGCGGTGTCGTTGCTTCCGGCGTTGGGAGCGGTCGGCGCGAATGTCGCGCACATCGTCGCGAGCCTCGCCTGGCTGCTGATCCAGCTCGTCATGCTGCTAAGGCTGCGCGCCGCCACCGGAGAGGGTGAGATGGGCTTGAGCGGCGGTGTCGGGGCGCCGGGTTGATCCCCCTCAGGGCACTTCTTCGCCAGGGTCGGTGCCCCAGATGCGGTTCTGCTCGACATAGCCGCCGCGGCCCTTGACGTCGAACCAGCACCAGCCGCGCTGGCACTTGCTGATGCGGCCGACCACGCCGGGCGCGGCGCGCCAGTTGATGCGCGCGTTGAGGCGCGGACTGTCGCGCATCTCGACCACCGCGCCGACGACGATCGCGGTACGCTGGCTGGAGAGCAGGGCGACCTGCATCCAGCCCTGCGTGCCGTCCGGGTCCTCGACCTTGCGCCAGTCGTTATAGACCTCGACCACCTTCACCGGCAGATCGGCGCGCTGGTAGAGCCAGCTCGACGGGTAGTTGCGGCCGGGGCCGGTGCGCATATAGGCCTTGCCGGCGCTGATCGACGCGAAATAGGGCGGCTTGCGCTGCTGGGCCCATGCCTCGGCAATGGCGCCGACGCCGAGCGCCAGCGCGATCAGCATTCCGAGCATCGTCCGCAACCGCATCATTTCCCCCGATGAATTCGCGACGTCACTCTAGGGCCGAGCCATGCGCTGCATCAACCGTTGACTGGCGTTCGCGCGCGGGCCAATCGATCCTGCATGGCACAGCCCTCCCGACCCGCCCGGCCCCGGGTGATCGTCACTCGCGAACTGCCCGACGCGGTCGCGGCGCGGATGGGCGAGCTGTTCGATACGCAGCTCAACCAGTCGGATGCGGCGATGGACCGCACGGCGCTCGAGGCGGCGCTGGCGGATTGCGACGTGCTGGTGCCGACGGTGACCGACGCGATCGATGCCGAGCTGATCGCCGGCGCCGGCGAGCGGCTCAAGCTGATCGCCAATTTCGGCGCGGGCGTGAACCATATCGACCTCAAGGCGGCGCGGGCGCGCGGGATCGTCGTCACCAACACGCCGGGCGTGCTGACCGAGGACACCGCCGACATGGTGATGGCGCTGATCGTCGCGGTGCCGCGGCGGCTGGCGGAGGGCGAGAAGCTGGTGCGATCCGGCCAGTGGAAGGGCTGGTCGCCGGGCGGGATGCTCGGGCACCGGATCGGCGGCAAGAAGCTCGGCATCGTCGGCCTCGGCCGGATCGGCCAGGCGGTGGCGCGGCGCGCGCGGGCGTTCGGCATGTCGATCCACTATCACAACCGCCATCGCCTGCCCGAAATGGTCGAGGCCGAGTTCGGCGCGACCTGGCACGGCGATCTCGATGCGATGCTGGGCGAGATCGACATATTGACGATCCACACGCCGCTCAACGACGACAGCCGCGACCTGATCGACGCGCGGCGGATCGGGCTGCTCGGGCCGCAAGTCTATCTCATCAACGCCTCGCGCGGCGGGATCGTCGACGAGGAGGCGATGGTCGACGCGCTCGAGGCCGGGCGGCTGGCCGGGGCGGGGCTCGACGTGTGGCGGTTCGAGCCGCGGATCGACCCGCGGCTGCTGGCGCTGCCCAATGTCGTGATGACCCCGCATATGGGCTCGGCGACCTATGAGGGGCGCCAGGCGACCGGCGAGAAGGTGATCGCCAATATCCGCTTCTGGGCCGACGGCCATCGTCCGCCCGATCAGGTTCTGGAAGGATGGATGTGATGACGGTGCCGCTGTTCCACCTCGCGATTCCCGTCGATGACCTGGAGGCGGGCCGCGCCTTTTACGGCGAGCTGCTCGGCTGTCCGCAGGGCCGCGAGGATCCGGGGCACTGGATCGACTTCGACCTGCGCGGGCACCAGCTGGTGCTGCACAAAGATAGTTCTGGGGGCAAGGGCGCCGGGGTGCGGATGCGCAACGCGGTGGATGGCGACGCGGTGCCGGTGCCGCATTTCGGCCTGGTGCTCGGCTGGGACGAGTGGCACGCGCTCGCGGATCGGCTGCGCGGCGCGGGCACCGACTTCGTGATCGAGCCGCATATCCGCTTCGAGGGCAAGCCGGGCGAGCAGGCGACGATGTTCTTCTTCGACCCCGCCGGCAATGCGCTGGAGTTCAAGGCGTTCAAGGATATCGGACAGCTGTTCGCGGTCTAGGTTCCGGACGGCGCGCCCACTTCAATCCTCCCTTTTGCGGGCCGGGCGATCGCATATGGCATTTTGGGCCCGGCGGCGGGGTC
Source organism: Sphingomonas sp. (assembly GCF_039595165.1). Classification (GTDB taxonomy): domain Bacteria; phylum Pseudomonadota; class Alphaproteobacteria; order Sphingomonadales; family Sphingomonadaceae; genus Sphingomonas. Next base: position 10,737 of record NZ_JBCNMA010000066.1, on the reverse strand, counting down.
AGCGGAAGCGACCGAGGCGTTCGCGGCTGAAACTTTACACTGGCTTTACACTATCGCGAGCGCCCGCGGAGTTGACGAAGTTGACACATTCAACGGGTTCGCACGGCGGGCGGTCCACGGTTCAAAGAGCGGCCGGGACATGGGTTCGCCAGCCGAAGTGCAGCAGGCGAATTCCAACATTGCAAGCGGAAAAGGGAGCTTCCGATCCGCCCCCTGGCGGGGAAGATCTACGGGGCCGCATCTTTCGCCGCGCGCCGTTTCTTCACCGCGCGTGCGATCAGCAGGCCGCCGAGGATGAAGCCGCCGGGGACGAGCAGCACCGCGGCGGCGATCGCCGCATTTCGGGCTGCCTTGGACGTTCCGGGCTGATCAGACAGTGAAGCTCTCGCCGCAGCCGCACGCGCCCTTGGCGTTGGGGTTGTTGAAGACGAAGCCGGCGGTGAAGTCGTCCTCGACCCAGTCCATCGTCGAGCCGATCAGGTAGAGCACCGAGCCGCCGTCGACGAACAAAGTGCCGCCGGGCGTATCGATGCGCTCGTCCATCGGATTGGCCGCCGTCACGTAATCGACCGAATAGGCGAGGCCCGAGCAGCCGCGGCGCGGGGTCGAGAGCTTGACGCCGATCGCATCCGCGGGCGCGCGCGACATGAGGTCGGCGATGCGCGCTTCAGCGGCCGGGGTCAGCAGGATCGCGGCGGGACGGGCGCGGGTCTTGACGTCGGTCATCACAGCATCCCCAGTTCGAGCCGGGCCTCGTCGCTCATCTTCTGCGGGTCCCAGGGCGGGTCCCAGACGAGGTTGACCTCGGCATGGCCGACGCCCGGGACGGCGCCGACGCGCAGCTCGACCTCGCCGGGCATCGATTCGGCGACGGGGCAGTGCGGGGTGGTGAGCGTCATCGTCACCACGGCGTGGCCGTCGGCGGTGACCTCGACATTGTAGATCAGGCCGAGGTCGTAGATGTTCACCGGGATCTCGGGATCGTAGATCTCCTTGAGCGCGGCGATGATCGCGTCATAGGTCGCGCCGCCGGGCTCGCCGGCGGGGAGATCATTGGGCTTCTGGGAGAGGAAGCCGTCGAGATAGTCGCGCTTGCGCTCGAAGGTGTCGCGTGGGGTCTCGGCGTCCTCGACGCGCGCGCGGGGCGGCGGCGCCACCGCGGACACTTCCTCGACCTCGATCTTGCCTGCCTCGTTCACCCGAAAATCCTCGTCACTCGTTCGATGCCCTTGACCAATGCGTCGATATCCGCCGCGCCATTATAGACCCCGAAGCTGGCGCGTGCGGTGGCGGCGACGCCCAGCGAGTCCATCAGCGGCTGTGCGCAGTGATGGCCCGCGCGGATCGCGACACCGCCTTCGTCCAATATGGTGGCGACGTCATGCGGATGCACCCCCTCGACCGCGAAGCTGACGATGCCGGCGCTGTCGGCCGGGCCGTAGACGCGGACGCTGTTGAGCCCCGCGAGCGCCTCGCGCGCCTGGGTGACCAGCGCGGTCTCGTGCGCGTGGATGCGGTCGAGGCCGATGGAATCGACATAGTCGATCGCGGCGCGGAGCCCGACGACACCGACAATGTGCGGCGTGCCCGCCTCGAACCGGCCCGGCGGCGGGGCGTAGGTGGTGCGCGCGAAGGTCACGCGGTCGATCATCGAGCCGCCGCCCTGATAGGGGGGCATGGCGTCGAGCAGGTCATGGCGGCCCCACAGCACCCCGATCCCGGTCGGGCCGTAGAGCTTGTGGCCGGAGAAGACGTAGAAGTCGCAATCGAGCTCGGCGACGTTCACCGGCAGGCGCGGCACCGCCTGGCAGCCGTCGAGCAGCAGCTTGGCGCCGACGGCATGGGCGAGGGCGGCGGCGCGCCTGGCGTCGAGGACGGAGCCGAGCACGTTCGAGACATGGGCGAGCGCGACCAGCTTGTGTGCGGGCGTGAGCATGCGCTCCATCGCGTCGAGATCGATGCGGTGGTCTTCGGTCAGCGGGATCACGTCGATCGCGGCCCCGGTGCGCTCGGCGACCATCTGCCACGGGACGATGTTGCTATGGTGCTCGAGCTGGCTGAGCAGGATGCGATCGCCAGGCTGGAGGTTGGTGCCGGCCCAGCATTGCGCGACGAGGTTGATGCCTTCGGTCGCGCCGCGCACGAAGACGACCTCGTTCTCCTGCCCGCCGATGAAGCGCGCGACGCGGCGGCGCGCGGCTTCGTAGGCGAGGGTCATGTCGGCCGAGCGCTGGTACACGCCGCGATGCACGGTCGCATAGGTGGTGTCATAGGCGCGGGTGATCGCGTCGATCACCGGCTGCGGCTTCTGCGAAGTCGCGGCGGTGTCGAGATAGGCCCAGCCGGCGGGGATCGCGGGGAAGTCCGCGAGCAGGTCGAGCGGGGCGGCGGCGGTCATGAGGTTCATCCATCCCTCCCCTGGAAGGGGAGGGGGACCAGCCGCAGGCTGGTGGAGGGGTAGCTCGTCACAAGCGGGCCGGTCGAGCGTGGAGAGCTACCCCTCCACCGCTTCGCGGTCCCCCTCCCCCTCCGGGGGAGGAATGAGAAAGCCCGGCTCACAGCGCGGCCTCCAGCCATCTCTCCGCATCCGCGGCGAACGCCGTGCGCACCGCCTCGTCGCCGATGCGGTCGAGGGCGTCGGCGACGAAGGCGTGGGTGAGCAGCGCCTTGGCGCGTGCCTCGTCGATGCCGCGCGACTGCATGTAGAACAAAGCCTTCGCGTCGAGTTCGCCGACGGTGGCGCCGTGGGCGCATTTCACGTCGTCGGCGAAGATCTCGAGCTCGGGCTTCAAGTTCACCGTCGCGGTGCGCTTGAGCAGCAGGCCGCGCAGCGACTGCTCGCCGTCGGTCTTCTGGGCGTGGCGCGCGACTTCGGCGCGGGCGGCGAGGCTGGCGGTCGAGGCATCGGCGGCGACCGCGCGCCAGATCTGGCGGCTCGTGCCTTCGGGCGCGGCGTGGTGGACCGCGACCGCGGCTTCCTGGCGCTGCTCGGCGCGGGTGAGCAGGGCGCCGCCCATCTCGGCATAGGCGCCGACGCCGTCGATGCGGAGCGCGCCGTCGATGCGGCTGCCCATTCCGCCGGCGCCGAGGAAGGTCGAGACGTAGCTCGCCGCCTCGCCGATCTGCGCTTCGTCGCGGAGCGAGACGAAGCCCTCATCCTGCAGCAGGCGCACGGCGCGCTGGAGGCGCGCGCCCTTGCCGAGCGAGGCGTGAAGGAGGCGGTTGGTCCAGCCGCGGCCCGCATAGGTTTCGATGACCGTTGCGACGGTGTCGTCGGCCATGTCGATGCGGGCGGGGAGATGGCTCTCGCCGCCGGTGCCGAGATGGACGATCTGGACCGGGTCGGTCGCGGCTCGCGCGTCGAGGCGCAGTACCCAGCCCTCGCCCTGTGCGAGCTGGCCGAGCGGGTGGTCGCCGGTCATTTCGAGGCGGGTGAGCTGGACCGGGCCGGGGCGGCTGTGCGCAGGCTCGAACGCGCCGTCGATGAAGGTGAGGTGCGGACCGGGGATGTCGAGGAACAGCGCGGCGGGGTCGATCCCGATCGTCGCTGGCGCGGTTTCGGCGGCGGCGCGGAGCGTGTCCATGTCGGACCAGCGCCAAGCTTCGTCGCGGGTGGAGGGTAGGGCGAGTGTCGCACTCATGCGAGAGCGCTCGACAGATTTGGTTCACGCGAAGGCGCGAAGGCGCGAAGAAGAGAAGAAGATTGGGTCATGCGGAGGCGCGGAGGCGCGGAGATCGCATGCTGCCCTGCGGCGTCAGCCGCTCGCTCGATCGCGTGATGCATGACAACGGCGGGAATTCGAGGGCCGCTGGCGCGGCGGAGAATCTCCTTCTCCGCGTCTCGGCGCCTCCGCGTGAAAACAACCTCTCTCTTCGCGCCTTCGCGGCTTCGCGTGAACAAGATCATGCCGCCACCTGCGCGTAACCCTCGCGTTCGAGCTCGTGCGCGAGTTCCGGGCCGCCCGAGCGGACGATGCGGCCGTCGGCGAGGACATGGACCTGGTCGGGATTCACGTAATCGAGCAAGCGCTGATAATGGGTGATCAGCAGCACGGCCTTTTCGGGGGCACGCATGATGCGGTTGATGCCGTCGCCGACGATGCGCAGCGCGTCGATGTCGAGGCCGCTATCGGTCTCGTCGAGCACCGCGAACTTGGGGTCGAGGATACCCATCTGGACCATCTCGTTGCGCTTCTTCTCGCCGCCCGAGAAACCGACATTGACCGGGCGCTTGAGCATCTCGGCGTCCATCTCGAGCGCGCCGGCCTGGGCGCGGGCGAGCTTGAGGAAGTCGCCGCCCGAGAGCGGCGCCTCGCCGCGCGCGCGGCGCTGGCTGTTGAGGCTCTCGCGCAGGAACTGAACGTTGGAGACGCCGGGGATCTCGACCGGATACTGGAAGCCGAGGAACAGGCCGGCGGCGGCTCGCTCGTGCGGTTCGAGCTCGAGCAGGTCCTCACCGTCGAAGGTCACGCTGCCCGCGGTCACCTCGTAGCCGGGTCGGCCGCCCAGGACATAGCCGAGCGTCGACTTGCCCGCGCCGTTGGGGCCCATGATCGCATGGACTTCGCCCGCGTTCACGCGGAGCGAGAGGCCCTTGAGGATCGGCTTGCCGTCAACTTCGGCGTGGAGGTTGTCGATTACGAGCATGTGCGGTCGTGCTTTCCGGAAACGGGGATAGGGGGGGCGATCAACGCGGTTCGTCCTCGCCTTGCGGCGCGCCGATGCGGACGGCGGGGCCGCTGCCGCTCTCGTCGCGCGGCGGGGGCGGGAGCTTGCCGAGGCGGTTGGCGTCATCATCGACCTGACCGGCGACCAGCGGGCCGACGGCGGGGGTCTTGGGCGGCTCGGGCCGGAGCGTAGCGCCGAGGCCGAGCTTGGGCTCGTCCGGCTGTGCCTTCGGCTCGACCGCGACCAGCGCGATCGTGCCCTTGCCGTCGCCGCAGAATTGCTGGCCCTTGGTCGAGGTCACGCAATCGGGCAGCGAGGTGCAGGCGCGGGCGTCGACCGTGGCGACTCCGCTCGACTTGAACACGCGGCAGTTGATCAGGCGGCCGTCGGCCGCCTTGTCGAACACGAGCGCGACGCGGCCCGCGGTCGCGGTGACGACCACTTCCTCATATTCCTCGGCGGGCGGCGTGGTGGCCGCCTGTTGCGAGGCGAGCAGGAGGAGGGCGAGAGCGGGGATCACCCCACGCTCCCCTCGAGGCTGATGCCGAGCAGCTTCTGCGCCTCGACCGCGAACTCCATCGGGAGCTGCTGGAGCACTTCCTTGGCGAAGCCGTTGACGATCAGCGCGACCGCGGCCTCCTGGTCGAGCCCGCGCTGCATCGCGTAGAAGAGCTGGTCCTCGCTGATCTTCGAGGTGGTCGCCTCGTGCTCGATCTGGGCGCTGGGGTTGCGTACCTCGATGTACGGCACGGTATGGGCACCGCACTGGTCGCCGAGCAGCAGGCTGTCGCACTGGGTGAAGTTGCGGACATTCTCCGCGGTCGGGCCGACGCGGACGAGGCCGCGATAGGTGTTGTCGCTGCGGCCGGCCGAGATGCCCTTCGACACGATCGTCGAGCGCGACCCCTTGCCCAGGTGGATCATCTTGGTGCCGGTATCGGCCTGCTGGCGGTTGTTGGTGACCGCGACCGAGTAGAATTCGCCGACGCTGTTCTCGCCCGCGAGCACGCAGGACGGGTACTTCCAGGTGATCGCGCTGCCGGTCTCGACCTGAGTCCAGCTGACCTTGGAGTTCCTGCCCTGGCACAGCGCGCGCTTGGTGACGAAATTGTAGATGCCGCCGACGCCGTTTTCGTCGCCCGGATACCAGTTCTGCACCGTGCTGTACTTGATCTCGGCGTCGTCGAGCGCGACCAGCTCGACCACCGCCGCGTGGAGCTGGTTCTCGTCGCGCATCGGGGCGGTGCAGCCTTCAAGGTAGCTGACATAGGCGCCCTTGTCGGCGACGATCAGCGTGCGCTCGAACTGGCCGGTATTCTCGGCGTTGATGCGGAAATAGGTCGACAGCTCCATCGGGCAGCGAACGCCCTCGGGCACATAGACGAAGGTGCCGTCGGAGAAGACCGCGCTGTTGAGCGTCGCGAAGTAGTTGTCGTGCTGCGGCACGACCTTGCCGAGCCACTTCTTCACCAGCTCGGGATATTCGCGGATCGCCTCGCTGATCGAGAGGAAGATGACGCCGGCGGCCTTCAGCTCCTCGCGGAAGGTGGTGGCGACGCTGACGCTGTCGAACACCGCATCGACCGCGACTTTCCGCGCGCCTTCGACGCCCGCCAGGACCTTCTGCTCCTCGATCGGGATGCCGAGCTTTTCGTATGTGCGACGGATTTCCGGATCGAGATCGTCGAGTGACTGGATCGTCTTCTTCGCCTTGGGCTCGGCGTAGTAATAGGCGTCCTGATAGTCGATCGGCGGGATGTTGAGCTTGGCCCAGTCGGGCGGCGTCATCGTCAGCCACAGGCGGAAGGCCTTGAGGCGCCATTCGAGCATCCATTCGGGCTCGTTCTTCTTGGCCGAGATGTAGCGGACGGTGTCCTCGTTCAGCCCCTTGGGCGCGAACTCCTGCTCGACGTCGGACGCGAAGCCCCATTCATACTTCTTGTTGGCGGCGGCGAGCGCCTCGGCATTCTTGGTGGCCATCAGGCGGGTTCCGGCTGAGTCGAGAGGGTGGCGAGGGTGACGCCGGCAAGCGTCGAGCGGACCGCGCCGTTGACCGCGTTCCAGTGCGGCTTCACGCGGCAGCTCTGCTCGATGCAACAATCGTGGCGGCCGTGATCGACGCAGGCGGTGAGGGCGATCGGGCCCTCGATCGCCTCGACGATGTCGGCGAGGCTGATCGCGGCGGGCGGACGCGCGAGGCGGAAGCCGCCGCCGGTGCCACGCGCGGATTCGATGAGGCCTGCGGCGGAGAGGCGGCTGACCAGCTTCTGCACGGTGGGGAGCGGAAGTCCGGTCTCGTCGGCCAGCAGCGTCGCGTTCAATCGCCCGCTGACGCCGCAATGGCGGGCGGCGGCGGACAGCATCACGACGGCATAGTCAGTCTGGGCCGAAAGTCGCATTCTTCCTTCGCAGTTGCGAACGGTTCTCAAATCGGAATGATTCGTTCCGATTGGTCATTTGGGCGCGGCCGACCCGTGCGTCAACCCGGCCTGCCTTCGAGCCGGGAAAGATCAGGTATCGCTGATCAGCGGGTTGACCTGGCCCTGCAGGGCGCTGCGCTGCGAGATGGTGAGCTGGGCGAGCAGGGTCGGCTGCTCCTGCAGCTGGCGCGGGGTCCAGCCGGTAAACTGCTTCATTTCGTTGATGAGGTGCGACTGGTCGTAGAAGCCGCATTCGAGCAGCTCGTCGAGCGTCACCTTGCGCTCGGCAAAGGCCACCGCCGCCTTGAGCGCGCGGTACTTGCGGGCGAGCAGCTTGGGCGGGGCGCCATAGAGCGCCTTGCACTTGCGCTCGACCTGGCGGCGCGAGAGGCCGGCGGCGGTGGTCAGGGCATCGACCTCGGGCGAGGCGCAGGCGGCAAGCCATTGATCGACCAGCCGCACGAACGCGGCGTCGGGCGAATGGGCGCCGGCGAGGCTCGCGATCAGCTCCTCCGCGATCGCGACCATCGCCTGGGTGTCGGGCGCCCTGGCGAGCCGGGCCATCGTCTCGTCGGCGGCGGGGCCGAACAGGTCGCGGGCGTCGAGCACGCAATTCAGCATGGTCGAGGCGTCGTTGCCGATCAGTGCGGCCCAGCCCGCGGGGGTGATCCCGCAGCCAAAGGCGTGGATCGGGCCGACGACCTTGACCTGCATCGCGCCGCTGGTCGGGCCGATGACATGGATCGGCGACGCGACCTGCGTGCTGCCGTCGGGCATGCGATATTCGGCGGCGCCCTCGGAAAAACGGAAGCGGAGCTGCGCATGATCGGCACGCTCGGTGTCCTCCAGCATCGGGACATCCGCCCGGAAGTGGTAGAACAGCGTGATCAGCTCGGCGATGTCCGCCGTCGGCACTGCATATTCGAGTTGAACCGCCGTCATCGAACGTCCCCAACTGCGGCAGGCGCAGGGTACGCTCGTTCCATGACAAGGGGAAGTGCTCAAAGATACGAGGGAAAAGACCCGGCGGGAGTGGTAACTCCCGCCGAGCTTAGGTCCAGAAGCCCCTGTTGAAGCTCCTCGGGTCGCATGGATTTTCTAGACTCGGGCGACCGATTCGGTCTTGGAAGAATTCGACATCGCAACAAGGTTTTAAGATGCAAATATTGCAATGCAGCGTAACTTCGTGACGGCTTATGGCCTGATCCGTCCGGCGCTGTTCGCGATCGATCCCGAGCGCGCGCACCGGCTGACGATTCGCGCGCTGGCGATCGCCCGCGGAGGCGGCGCGGTACCGCGGGTGCGGCCGGTGACGATCGCGGGGGTCGAATTCCCCAATCCCGTCGGGCTGGCCGCGGGACTGGACAAGGATGGCGAGGCGATCGCGGGGCTGTTCGGCCTTGGCTTCGGCGCGGTCGAGATCGGATCGCTGACCCCGCGGCCGCAAGGCGGCAACCCCAGGCCGCGGCTGTTCCGCCTGGCCGAGGACCGCGCGGTGGTGAACCGCATGGGGTTCAACAATGGCGGGATCGATGCCGCGCTGGAGCGGGTGAAGACCGCGCGGCGGGCCGGAAAGCTGGCGGGCGTGCTGGGCATCAATGTCGGCGCGAACAAGGACAGCGACGATCGCGTGGCGGACTATGCGCTGGGCGTGGGCAAGGCGGCGCAGGTCGCGGACTATGTGACGATCAACGTGAGTTCGCCCAACACGCCGGGGCTGCGCGACCTGCAGTCGCGGCCGGCGCTCGACGAGCTGCTCACGGCGTCGAACGCGGCGCGGACGGTGGAGGGGCGGCGGGTCCCCTTGTTCCTCAAGGTCGCGCCCGATCTCGAGACCAAGGGGCTCGACGACGCGGTGCGCGCCGCGATCGACAACGGGATCGACGCGCTGATCGTGGGCAACACCACGATCTCGCGACCCGATACGCTGCGCTCGGCGCTGGCGAAAGAGACGGGCGGACTGTCGGGTGCGCCGCTCAAGGCCCTGGCGCGGGCCAAGCTCGCCGAAGCGCTGGCGGCGAGCGGGGGCCGGTTGCCGGTGATCGCGGTGGGCGGGATCGACTCGCCCGAGGAAGCGCTGGCGCGGCTCGAGGCAGGGGCGGCGCTGGTGCAGCTCTACTCCGCGCTGGTGTACGAGGGGCCGGGGCTGGTGCGGCGGATCTTGAAGCGGCTCTAGGCTCCGTTCGCCCTGAGCTTGTCGAAGGGCTGTTTCGTCTTCGCGGGGCAAGAAGGTGTGGGCTTCGACAAGCTCAGCCCGAACGGAACCCTGTGAGGCCGCCGTAACGTCGCGGCATTGCGCTTGGCCACGGGGCCGCTAGGCTCTCGCTTCAAACGCGCGCGGGCACGAACCCGCGGCTGGGGAGTTGGGGACAAGGATGCGCAAGCTCGAACGGTTCGACAATCTGGTGCAGATGTTCTTCGCGCGAGCCCGCGCGAAGGGCGATGCGCCGTTCCTGTGGGCCAAGTCGGGCGGGAAATGGCATCCGACGAGCTGGGCCGAGGCGGCGCAGCAGGTCGCGAGCCTCGCCGCGGCGCTGCGCAAGCTCGGGCTGAAGCCGGGCGACCGCGTGATGCTGGTCAGCGAGAACCGCCCCGAATGGTGCATCAGCGACCTCGCGATCATGGCGGCGGGCGGGGTGACCGTGCCGACCTACACCACCAACACCGAGCGCGACCACCAGCACATCCTCGACAATTCCGCCGCGACGATGACGATCGTGTCGACCGGCAAGCTCGCCAAGACGCTGCTGCCCGCGGTGCTGCGCGCGACCGGGAGCCACAGCCATGTGGTGATCGGGATCGAGGAGATGCGGATCGGCCAGCCCGGCGCAATCGAGTTCCACGACTGGAAGACGCTGATCGCGGAGAATGTCGCCGACGTGACCGTCGCGGCGGCGGAGGCCGAGAAGGCGCAACGCGGCGACCTCGCCTGCATCATCTACACCAGCGGCACCGGCGGCAGCCCACGCGGGGTGATGCAGCATCACGGCGCGATCCTGACCAATTGCGAGGGCTGCTGCGCGCTGATCAGCGAGGATTTCGGCTGGGGCGACGAGGTGTTCCTGTCGTTCCTGCCCTTGAGCCACGCCTATGAGCATACCGGCGGCCAGCACTTCCCGATCGCGCTGGGGGCCGAGATCTATTATTCCGAGGGCCTCGACAAGCTCGCCTCGAACATCGAGGAGGTGCGCCCGACGATCATGGTGGTGGTGCCGCGGCTGTTCGAGGTGCTGCGCACGCGCATCTCCAAGCAGGTCGAGAAGCAAGGCAAGTTCGCAAGCTACCTGCTCGACCGTGCGGTGACGATCGGCGGCAAGAAGGCCGCGGGCGGCGTGCCGGTGTGGGACCAGCCGATGAACCTGTTCCTCAAAGCGACGCTCAAGCCCAAGCTCGCCAAGCGCTTCGGCGGGCGGATCAAGGCGATGGTGTCGGGCGGCGCGCCGCTCAATCCCGAGGTCGGGGTGTTCTTCGAGAGCCTCGGGCTCACCTTCCTGCAGGGCTATGGCCAGACCGAGGCGGCGCCGGTGATCAGCTGCAACCGGCCCAAGGTGGGGCTCAAGCACGACACGGTCGGCCCGCCGCTGGAGGGCGTCGAGCTCAAGATCGCCGAGGACGGCGAGATCCTGGTGCGCGGCGAGCTGGTGATGCA
>NZ_JBCNMA010000065.1:0-17850 GCF_039595165.1 Sphingomonas sp. | reverse complement strand
ATGCCGGCATTGGCGAACACCACATCGAGCCCGCCGAACTCGGCCACCGCCAACTCGATCGTCGCGATCACGTCCGCCTCGCTGCCCGCGTCCATGCGGATCGCCTTGGCGGTCCCGCCTGCCTCCGCGATCAGGCGCGCGGTCTCGTCCGCGCCCTCGGTCTTGTCCGCGACGATCACGCGCCCGCCCTCGGCCGCGAACAGGATCGCCGCGGCGCGGCCGATCCCGCTGCCCGCGCCGGTGACGATGATCGACTTGCCCGCGAAGCGCATCAGCTCGCCCCCGCCTTGCGAGCGAACTCCCACGCGCTCGCCGCGAGTCCCGGCACGCGCGCCGCGGTCTCCTCGGCATGCGCGTTGCTGGCATTGCCGTCGAGCAGCCGCTTCTTGATCCCCTGGACGATGCTCATCAGCCGGAACTGGCCGAAGGCGAAATACCAGTTGAGGTCGGGAATCCCGTCGCGCCCGGTCGCGGCGCAGTAGCGCTCGACCATCGCCTCGATGGTCGGGATGCCGGTCCCCGCCCCGGCGATCCCGCCGATGCCCGATGCGCCGTTGGCCGGGATCATCCAGTTCATCAGCAGGTACGAGAAGTCCGCCATCGGGTCGCCCAGCGTCGACAGCTCCCAGTCGAGCACCGCCTTCACCCGCGGCGCTTCCATGTCGAAGATCATGTTGTCGATGCGATAATCGCCATGCACCACGCTGGTGCGCGTCTGCGGTGGCAGCGTGCGCGGAAGCCATTCGATCAGCTTCTCGACATCGGGCAGGTCGTCGGTCTGGGCGAGCCGGTACTGCTTGGTCCAGCGCCCGACCTGCCGCTCGAAATAGCTGCCCGGCTTGCCGTAATCGCCGAGCCCCGCGCGCTCGCACTGGATATTGTGAAGTTGCGCCAGCCGATCGCACATCTCGAAATAGATCGCGCCGCGCTCCTGCGGCGTCTTGTCCGGGAGCGACCCGTCCCAATAGGTCACGCCCTCGACCAGTTCCATCACGTAGAAGGCCGATCCCAAAACCGTGTCGTCCTCGCACAGCCCGAACGGCCGCGCGACCGGGAAGTCGAGCGGGTGGAGCTTGGAGATCAGGAAATATTCGCGATCCACCGCATGCGCCGAAGGCAGCAACGGCCCGAACGGCTTGCGCCGCAGCACATAGGCGCCGCTCGCAGCGTCGATGCGATAGGTCGGGTTGCTCTGCCCGCCCGGGAACTTGGCGTAGCGCAGCGGCCCCGCGAAGCCCGCGACATTGGCGTACATCCACCCGGTCAGCTTCGCGACGTCGAGGTCGCTCACCTCCTCCATCGGCTGCCCGCCGCGATGCCCCGCCGGCGCGCTCATGCGAACTCGATCACCGATCGCACGGCGTCGCCCTTGCGGAGATTGTCGAACGCGCCGTTGATGCCATCGAGCCGGATGCGCTCCGCGACCATCGTGTCGAGGTCGAGCAGCCCGTCGAGATACATCTGCACCAGCCGCGGCAGATCGATCGGGAACTGCATCGATCCGGCGAGCGACCCCTGCAGCTTCTTGCCCGTGAGGAAGGTCGGGCCGGGGATGCTCACCGACTGGCCCGGCGCGATCATGCCCAGGATCGTCGCGGTCCCCCCGCGGCGCAGCACGTGCCACGCCATCTCGGCGGTATTGGGCCGCCCGACCGCCTCGATCGCATAGTCGACCCCGCCATCGGTGAGCTTGAGCACTTGCTTGACCAGATCCTCGCTCATCGCATCGAACTCGTGCGTCGCGCCCATCTTGCGCGCCAGCGCGCGCTTCTCGGGCACCGGATCGATCGCGACGATCTTGCTCGCGCCGGCGATCTTCGCCGCGTTGACCGCCGCCAGCCCGATCCCGCCGCAGCCGATCACCGCCACCGTCTCGCCCGGGCTGACCTTGGAGTCACGGAAGATCGAGCCCGCCCCGGTCATCACCGCGCAGCCGAGCAAGGCCGCGCGGTCGAGCGGCATGTCCCTGCTGATCGCGACGCAGGCATTCTCATGAACCAGCATCTGCTCGGCGAAGGCCGAGAGGTTGAGGAAATGCGCGAGCGGCGTGCCGTCACCAAGGCGCAGCTTCGGCTCGGCATCCTTGGGTCGCCGCGTCGAGCTGTCGACGCACAGCGACGGTCGCCCCGAGACGCAGAACTCGCACGACCCGCAGAACACGGTGAAGAAGGTGATGACATGATCGCCCGGCCGCAGCCGCGTCACCTCGCTCCCCACCGCCTCGACCACGCCGGCCGCCTCGTGCCCGGGCACGGTCGGCATGACGTGCGGATAGGCGCCGTCGACGAAGTGCAGGTCCGACCGGCACACGCCGCACGCCGCGGTGCGGATCAGCACCTCGCGCGGGCCGGGCTTGTCGATCGTGACGTCGTGGATCTCGAGGGGTCGCTTCGCCTCGAACAGGACCGCTGCCTTCAAATCTTCCTCCTCCGTCACCCCAGCGAAAGCTGGGGTCTCACACCGCACGAGACCCCAGCTTTCGCTGGGGTGACGTGAAGATTAGCGCGCCGCCGCCATGTCGCCGCTCGACGGGCGATCGGCCTTGAAGTCCCCGTACTTGCCGAACTCGGCCCGCGCGATCGCGCGGTTATGGACCTCGTCCGGCCCGTCGGCAAAGCGCAGCGTGCGCATCCCCGCCCAGGCGCTGGCCAGCGGCGTGTCGCCCGACACGCCCGCGCCGCCGAACGCCTGGATCGCGTCGTCGAGGATCTGCAGCGTGATGCGCGGGCCCATTGCCTTGATCATCGCGATCTCGCCCTGCGCCGACTTGTTGCCCGCCTTGTCCATCATGTCCGCGGCCTTGAGGCACAGCAGGCGCATCATCTCGAGATTCGAGCGCGCCTCGGCCACCCGCTGCTCCCAGATCGAATGATCGGCGATGCGCTTGCCGAACGCGACGCGGCTGACCAGCCGCTTGCACATCAGCTCGAGCGCCATCTCGGCGACCCCGATCGAGCGCATGCAGTGATGGATGCGCCCCGGCCCGAGGCGCCCCTGCGCGATCTCGAACCCGCGTCCCTCGCCGAGCAGCAGGTTGTCGACCGGCACGCGGACATTCTCCAGCACCACCTCGCCATGGCCATGCGGCGCGTGATCATACCCGAAAACCGAAAGCATCCGCTCGACCCTGACACCGGGCGCGTCCATCGGCACCAGGATCTGGCTCTGCTGGGCATGGCGCGAGGCGTCGGGGTTGGTCTTGCCCATCACGATCGCCACGGCACAGCGCGGGTCGCCCACCCCCGACGACCACCATTTGCGGCCGTTGATGACGTAATGGTCGCCGTCGCGAACCATCGAGGTCTGGATGTTGGTCGCATCCGACGAGGCGACGTCCGGCTCGGTCATCAGGAACGCCGAGCGGATCTCGCCGTCCATCAGGGGCTTCAGCCAGCGGTCCTTCTGCGCGCGCGTGCCATAGCGGTGCAGCACCTCCATGTTGCCGGTGTCGGGGGCCGAGCAGTTGAACACCTCGCTCGCCCAGCCGGCGCGCCCCATCTCTTCGGCGCACAGCGCATATTCGAGGTTGCTGAGCTGAGTCCCCTCGAACTCGAATGTATCGTCGACATGGTGCTGCCCGGAATGCGGCGGCATGAAGAAGTTCCACAGCCCCTGCGCCCTGGCGACCTGCTTCAGCTCCTCGATCACCGGCAGCACCTTCCAGCGTTCGCCCTCGCGCTCCTGGCGGTGGTAATCCGCGTCGCGCGGGGCGATGTGCTGGTCGATGAAGTTCTTCACGCGGTCGCGGAAATAGGTCTCGCGCTCGGTCAGCGTGAAGTCCATGAATCCTCTCCTCCGAAATCCCGTTTCGAATCGAATACGCCATACCCGATTTTCGGTAAAGTGGGACGCGTCCCATTTTTCCGCCGCGTAATCCCGCCCGTTAGCCCCTACCCGCTTTAGGACTGTTCCTTCGAATCAAAGCTGCTAATCTGGTTCGATGGAAGTCGACGAGGGGCTCCCCGCCGAGGCGCGGGGCGAGACGAAACGGTTCAAGGCAAAGCGCGACGCGATCCTCGCGGCGGCGGCCGACGTGATCAACGAGCAGAGCGCGAAGGGCATGACCTTCGCGGACGTCGCGCAGCGCGTCGGGCTCAACACCACCAGCGTCACCTATTATTTCAAGCGCAAGGAAGACCTTGCCGCCGCCTGCTTCGACGCGACGCTCGACCGGCTCGACGAGATGCTCGAGGAGGCGCACCGCGAGGCCACGCCCGAGGCGCGCGTGGCGCGCTACCTCGCGATCAATATGGAGCGGCTCGCGCGGATCGAGCGCGGCGAGGAAAAGGCGTTCGCGATCCTCTCCGACCTGCGCGCGATGGAAGGCGAGGTGCGCCAGCAGCTGATGGCGCGCTGGCAGCAGGTGTTCCGCCGCACCCGCGCGCTGTGGGGCGAAGGCGGCACGCGCGCCGAAACCGATCTGCACGGCGCCCGCGCGCATGTGCTGCTCGAAAACACCTTCTGGCTGCCCGCCTGGCTGGTCCGCTACGAGCTCGACGAATATCCGCGGGTCGAGGCGCGGCTGATGGACGTGTTCCGCCACGGCATCGCCGCCGAGGGCGCGGCGTGGCAGCCGGCAATGCTCGACCTCGAGCATGACGAGGCCGAGCCGGGGCGCGAGGCGTTCCTGCTCGCCGCCACCCGGCTGATCAACGAACTCGGCTATCGCGGCGCCTCGGTGCAGAAGATCGCGAGCGAGCTCAACGTCACCAAGGGCAGCTTCTACCACCATCTCGACGCCAAGGACGAGCTGGTGATCGAATGCTACAAGCGGAGCTTCGACATCATCGCCGAAGCGCAGCGCGTCGCCGAGGAAGGGCCGGGCGATCATTGGCACAAGCTCGTCAGCATCATCGCCACCCTGCTCGACGTGCAATTCTCCGAGCGGGGCCCGTTGCTGCGCACCACTGCGCTCTCCGGCCTCCCGCCGCGCGTGCGCACCGCGATGGTCGACCGCTCCAACCGCATCGCGCGGCGCTATGCCGGCATGCTCTCCGACGGCATCGCCGAGGGCTCGATCCGCGCGATCGACCCGCTCGTCGCCAGCCAGACGATGATGGCGCTGCAGAACGCCGCATTCGACATGCGCAAATGGGCCGGCACCATGCCGCGCGACAAGGCGGTGGCGTTCTACGCCTCGACCATCGTGTTCGGCCTGTTCGACGATCGCGTGCTGGAGTCCTGATCTTACATCGCCGGGGCGGATGACGGCGCGCCGCGATCTTGTTAGGCGGTGGCGATGTCTGCCGATTACCTGCCCGACGCCACCTGGTCCGCCGCGATCGACGGCGACCTCGCCGTCACCGGAACCGAAGACCCCGCCTCGCCCGTCCTCGCCGACTTCTTCGCCGGCTATGACCGCGCCTTCGTGCTGCCCGACGAGCGCGAGGAACTTGAGGGCTTCCGCGAATGCCTCGCCGCCAATCGCGGCGCGCCGCTGCGCTTCGGCCGCCGCCACCGCGAGCTGGTGATCGTGCTGCGCGACGCCGCCGGCGGCGCGGCGCTGGGCGGCGCCAATTTCCTCGCCACCGACATGGGTGCGCGGCCCCGCCAGCCGCACGTCTCGGTCGCGCTCAACTATCTCTATGTCGACCAGCAGGTGCGCGGGCGCGGGCTCGCGCGCAAGCTGGTGGCGGCGGTGGCGCAGCTCGCGCAGCGTGCGGCGGGTCGTCCCGAGGACGAGATGCCCGCGATCTTCATCGAGCAGAACGACCCGTTCCGCCTGACCGCCGACGAATATGCCGCCGACACCGCGCATTCGGGGCTCGACCAGGTCGACCGGCTGGCGATCTGGGCCAGGCTCGGCGCGCGCGCGGTCGACTTCCCCTATGTCCAGCCCGCACTGAGCGCGAGCCAGGGCAGCGACGACGGGCTGCTCTACGCGGCGCTCGCCTATCCCGGCGACGCGGTCCCCGCCGCCTTCCTGCACGATCATCTCCAGAGCTTCTTCGGCGTCTCGGTGCTCAAGGGCGGCGATCCCGCCGCGGAGCCCGTCGCGGGGGCGCAGCTCGCCGAGCTTGCTGAGCTGGCCCGGGCCGGGAAGGACGTCGCCTTGCTCGACCTGATGGCCCCGCTGGCGCGGCTCGAACGAGGTAAGCCATTGCCTCCGGCGCGGTCGATGTTGGCGTTTGCCAAACAAGCGTGATCGCCCCTACCCTGGCCGCCGGGGCCAATGGGGGGACGGATGGAGTCGCCGCACGAGACGTCGCGCAGCCGCGGCGGGACTGAGATCTCGAAGGACAGGACTCTCCACTGGACCTTGTCCTTCTACATCCCGGCCGATCGCCTGCTCACGGGCGCGGAGGACGCGGCGATCCCGCTGGGCGAGCGGATCGCCGCCGCGCCCGTCAGCAAGCCGACGCGCATCCTGCGTGATGCGATCGAGCCGCTGTTCAACGACATCGCCGACCGCTCGCGCCTGGGCAAGGTCGAGGACCGGCTGTTCGCCGGGTGCAAGGCCGAGCGGCTGGTGTTCATCATGCCCGCCACCGTGCGATGGACCACCGAGGGCAGGACGTTCGTCTTCGCGGTCCCGCCCGGGCATCGCGAGCGCAAGGTCGGGCTGCGCAGCTTCTGGTACGCGCACAGCAACGGCGCGCTGTCCTGGCACCTGAGCTTCGCCGCGCATTACGGCCCGGATCTCGACCGCGATCTCGCGGCGAAGACGCCGTCGACCTATTATTTCCTCTCGCTGCTCCAGAAGCTCGCCTGGCCCAAGGAATTCCGCATGGACGATGCCGATGGCGGCACGATCCACCGGCTGGTGGGCATGGGCGTACGCCGCCGCACCGAGGCGGACGCCCGGCCCTTCTGGGATTTCGTGCGCGAGCGTTTCGCGCAGGACTGGCAGTGCATCGCCGGCGTTCACCCGCTGGCGCGCGACGGCGCCGGGTTCGACGATCTCGTGCGCAGCCCGCCCTCGATGGAGGTGCCGGGCCTCAAATGCCCCGAGAGCCGCTCGATGTTCTTCATCCGCGATCACCACATGCTCTCGCTGATCCAGCCCAAGGATTCGTCCGGCGCGATCGAGAGCCGCCGCCGGCGGGTGACCGACGAGCAGTTCGACGGCTATCCCGAGCTGGTGAGCAGGCAGCGCCGCCGCGGCGCGCGGCGGATCGAGCTGGGCGCGACGTACTGGGACGAGGTGCTCGGCCAGACCGACCCGGCCGGCTGCCCGACCGATGCGCGCGACCGCCTCGCCTATCTGTTCCTCGCCGGCTTCAACCAGAACATCATCGATTTCACCAACCAGGAGGCGTCCGAAGTCCTCGACAGCCTCGATCCGATCTACCCCAATTCGGAGAGCCAGGAGCAGGAGGGGTTCTTCGTCCGCTACGCCAACCCGCGCGCGATGATCACCTATGTCTCGCGCTCGCGCACGCTCGAGGTGGGCAACGACCATGTCGGCACCTGCCCCTACGCGCTGCTGATCCACGCGCTGTCGATGCACAACGAGGCGCTGACTCGCGCGCAGGAGGAGAGCACCTTCGCCGCGATCGACGCGATCACCCGCGAGGTCGCCTGCGGCCGCGCCGCACCCTCGGGGCGGCACGCCCATTTCGAGCAGGCCGAGCGGCTGATCAACGAGACCCGCATCGCCGCCTTCCACGTCTATGAGCGCCATCGCTACGCCAACCCGTTCCGCTACGACACCGAGCGCGACGTGTTCGACGAGCTCGAGCGGCTGCGCGGCACCTCGCGCCTCAAGCTCGCCTATGAGGCCGCGCTGGGCTCGCTCGAGGAGCAGATCCGCGACCTCGACCGGATGCGCCAGGCGGCCGAGGACGCACATGTCCAGAAGCAGGACCGCAAGGTCGCCGCATTGCTCGGCACGCTCGGCATCTTCGGCGTGATCCAGGTCGCCTTCCAGGTCGACCAGTTCGCGCGCGCGCCCCAGCCGTCCGAGCCGTGGCTGAAGCTGGTGCTCAGCCTCGCTTATTGTGGCATCCCGATCCTGATCGCGCTGCTCGTCCTCTTCTATTCCCGACGATCGTCGCCGCCCCCGCGCTGACGGGGGTTGACGGGCGCGCCCGCCGCGGCGAGCGTGCCGCATTCCCCTCACATCGGAAAAAGCGACAATGCGTCCAACCGCCGGTCTCTGCGCAGCCATGGTGCTCCTCGGTTCGCTTCAGCCAGCCTTCGCGCAGAAGCCCGCCGGCCTGCCCTGGAGCGCGCCCGCGACCACGCAGGTCGTGACCGAGGCGCGCCGCTTCACCAGCGGCGACGCGACGCTGGCCGGCACGCTCTATCTGCCCGCGCGGCGCAAGCCGGTGGCGGCGGTGGTGGTGACGCACAGCGCCTCGTCGCCGCTGGGGGACGCGTCGCTCTACGACCATCTCAAGACCGCGCTGCCCGCGCTCGGCATCGCCGTGTTCACCTATGACCGGCGCGGTTCGGGCCGATCGGGCACCAAGACCGCCGGCGGCGACTTCACCGTGCTGGCCGACGACGCGATCGCGGCGGTCAAGAGCCTGCAGGCCGATCCGCGCATCGACCCGAAGCGCATCGGCACCTGGGGCCTCAGCCAGGGCGGCTGGATTTCGCCGCTCGCCGCATCGCGCAGCCCCGACATCGCCTTCGTCATCGCGGTGGCTGGCCCGGTCGTCACCGCCGACGTCCAGATGCTGTTCTCCTCGACCAACCACCTGCGCGCCAACGGCCATTCGCGGGCCGAGATCGACCAGATGGTCGCGACGCGCAAGGCCGTCGACGATTACATGCGCGGCACCGGCACCAGGGAGGCAGCGCAGCAGCGCATCGACGCCGCCAAGACCCAGCCCTGGTTCAAATACACCTATATGGGCGAGACGGTGCGCGACCGCGAGGTCTCGCAGTGGCGCCGGGAGATCGAGAACGACCCGCTGGCCAACCTGACCAAGGTCCGCGTGCCGCTGCTCGTCCTATACGGCGCCAATGACGCGGTGGTGCCGGTCGCCGTTTCAGTCGAGCGGCTCAAGACCGTCGCCGCGCGCATGCCCAGGATGCGGGTGCACGTCGTCGCCGGCGCCGACCACGCGATGCAGGTGTCGGTCGACGAGAAGACTTCGCTCGACCCCAAGAACGACGGCACCGAGCAGGCGGACTCACCCGAATATATCGCCGTGCTGTCGAGCTGGCTCGCCGCTCAGGGGCTGACAGAGGCGCCGTAGACCGGATCGACATTTGGATTTTCCGTCACCCCGGCCTCGTGCCGGGGTGACGGAGGGTAGTCAGGCGGAAGCGCAAACATCAATGCGCCTGCACCGCCCCGCGCTTGAGCCACACCCCGGCGCGCCAGTAATGGAACAGCGCCCAGGGCGTCGCCGCGGCGAAGCTCAGCATCGCCCAGCGCAGCGACTGCGCATCGCCCAGCGACGGCTTGAGCGCGTCGGAGATCACCCCGATCAGCGTCGGTCCCAGTCCCAGCCCGATCAGGTTGATCACCAGCAAGGTCACCGCCGCCCACAGCGCACGCATCCGCAGCGGCGCGAGCCCCTGGATCAGCGCGAAGGTCGGGCCGAGATAGGAGTTCACCAGGATCAGCGACGCCCAGTAGATCGGCACCGCGATCCACGGGTCGCTCGACGCGAAGAACAGGAAGGACAACGGCAGCCCGACTCCCTTCATCGCCAGCACCAGCCAGGCCTGGCTGTGCAGCCCCCAGCGCTCCGCCGCCTTGTTGGCGAGCCAGCCGCCGAGCACCGCCGAGAGCGTGCCGCAGATCGCGCCCACCGGCGCGACGATCGAGGCGATCTGGAGCTTGTCGAGCCCGATCGTGCGAATGAGGAAGCTCGGCCCGAACGCGGTATGGCCGTATCCGATCAGCGAGGTGATCGTGACTCCCATCACCAGGTGCACCGCCGCGCGGTCGGCGAACAGCGAGCGGAAGCCCTCGCCGAACCGCGGCATCTCGCCATGGGCAGCGTGCGCATGTTGCGGGTCCGACAGCCCGCGCCGCGGCTCGACCACGAACAGCTTGATGATCGCCGCGAGCAGGATGCCGGGGATGCCGACCGCGAACATCGCCACGCGCCAGCCGAAGAAATGCGCCAGCGTGCCGCCGATCATCGTCCCGCCCGCCGCGCCGAGCACCACGCCGAGCGAGTAGATGCCCATCGCCCCCGCGCGCTTTTCGGGCGGGTAGAGGTCGGCGATGATCGAGTGGCTGGGCGGGCTCGATCCCGCCTCGCCAATGCCGACTCCGATCCGCGCGAGCAGCAATTGCACGAAGTTCTGCGCGAGCCCGCAAACCGCGGTCATCGCGCTCCACAGCGCGAGGGCGATGCCGATGATGTTGACCCGGTTGCCGCGATCGGCCCAGCGCGCCACCGGCAGCCCCAGCGTCGCGTAGAAGATCGCGAAGGCGAAGCCGGCGAGCAGCCCCAGCTGGGTGTCGGAGAGCAGCAGCTCGCGGCGGATATCCTCCTGCAGGATCGCAAGGATCTGCCGGTCCATATAGCTGAAGAAATAGGCGGCGGTGAGCAGCGCCAGCGTCGCGCCGCGCCGCTTGAGGGCGACCTCGTCGGCACGGGCAGCTAACGGGGTCGTCATACGCACCTCATACTCGGGCAAGGAAAGGGCGGGCTCACGGGCATCCCCGCAACCCCGCCCTCGGATCGGACGCTGGCCGTCAGAATTTCACGCGGCCGGTGATGCCGTAGGTCCGCGGTTCGGCCAGGAATTGCGAGAAGATCTGGCGCCCGCCCGGGAATTGCGGGTCGACGAACGGCGCGAAGGTGAAGCCAGCGGCATAGGGCGGCGTGGTCGATCCGCCCGCCTGGAAGGGCGAGTTGAACGCCACCTGGGCGTATTTCTCGTTGAAGATGTTCTGCGCCCAGAACTCGATCGCCCATTTCTCCCCCGGCCCGCGGATGCCGACGCGGCCGTTGAACACCGCGTAGGAATCCTGCTCCTTCTGCGGGAACAGGTCCGACCCGGTGTTGAAGTCGCCGGTCATGCGCGTGTCGAGGTAGAACAGCCCCGACAGCCCGCTCGACCCCAGCTCCGGCGTCCACGCCACCGACGCGGTGGTGACGACCTCCGGCGCGTTCGAGAGGTTGTCCCCCGGCAGCATGCGCAGCGCCGGGTTGAGCGGCGCGCCGCTGTCGTTGCCGACCAGGTTGTCGCGATAGCGGGTGTCGGCATAGGTCAGGCCGAGATTGACCGTCAGGAACCGCGCGGGGCTGATCGACGCCTCCACCTCGACGCCGGTCGAGGTCACGCCATAGGTGACGTCGTCCTTGGCGCACGCGCCGGTGCCGAGCGCCGGGTTGTAGTTGAACGCCGCGCCCGGCGCGATCACCGGGTTGAGGAAGTTGGCCGAGCCCGGGAAGAAGCTCTGGTCGCGGTCGGCCCCGCCCAGGTCCGCCGAACAGCCGTTGACGTTCTGCACGATGAACACGGTACCGTCGAAGGTGTTGAGCTGGAAGTTCTTGAACTGCTGGCGGAACGCCGCGACGCTCAGCGCGAACGGCCCCTTCGAGTATTTGGCGCCGATCTCGAACGCGTCGACGATCTCGGGGTCGAACTGGAGGTTGCCGACCAGCGCCTGCGCGCCGCCCATGCTGGCGAAGGACTGCGCCGGCGCCTTGAGCGCCGAGCGGTCGAGGTTGAACCCGCCCGCCTTGTAGCCGCGCGAATAGCTCGCATAGACCAGCAGCTCGTCGACCGGCTTCCACGAGAGCACCGCGGTGCCGGTGAACTCGTCCTCGTTGCGTTCGTCCTCGATCGACACGCCGTTGAGCTCGGAGGTCGAGTTGCCCTGGCACGACAAATTGAGGATCGACTGCGACACCGCGAACAGCGCGGTGTTGAACGCCGGGCTGTTGGGATTGACGAACGCCCCGACCAGCCCCTGGTTGGCGACGCAGGCGGTGTTGTTGTTGCCGAAGGTCGCGTTGAACTTCTTGCGCTCGTTGGTGTAGCGCACGCCCAGCGTGACATCGACCGTCGGGGTCACGTGGAAGATGTTGTGGGTGAACAGCGCCCAGTTGCGGCTGTTCTGTTCATAGACGTCGAGCGTCGTCCCGCGGTCGTTGATGCTGTCGAGATTGGCGAACGCCTGATAGATCAGCGGCGAGGCCGCGCCGAACAGCGGCGGCTGCGCGGCGAGGCAAGCGGGCGAGGTCGGCGAGTAGAGCGCGGAAAGACCGCCCGGCGAGACGATGCGGCAGGTCGCGAACCGGCCATATTGGTTGCCGAACTTGAGGTTGTCGGTCGCGGTCAGGTCCTCGTTGGCGTAATAGGCGCCGACCAGCCAGTCGAGCTTGTCGCCGAACGCCGTGCCCTGCAGCCGCAGCTCCTGGCTGAACGTCTTGAACTCGCGGCCCGAATTGCCGTCGTCGGCGCGATAGAGGATGTCGACCGTGCTGTAGTCGGTGTCCGATCCCTGGCTGCTCGAATAGTTGCGATAGCCGGTGATCGAGGTCAGCGTCGCGCCGCCCAGGTTCCAGTCGATCTGGAGCGAGGCGCCCCAATCCTCGGTCTCGCCGCCATAGGTGCGGCCGGGCGTCACCGACAGCTCGCGCGACCAGCCGGCGTGCAGCGCGGCGGGGTTCTGCCCCAGCGCGGTCATCACGTTGATGATGTTGTTGCCCGAATCGTTGGTGCGCCCGGGCACCGCGCCCGGCTGTTGCAGCGGGATCGCGGGATTGTTGAGGTTGCCGATATAGGGGTTGACGCTGTTGTCGACATAGGTGGCGCCGCAGCACGCCTCGTCGCGCTTGGTATAGTCGCCGATGATGCGGATGCTGATGTCGCTCGACGGCTCGTAGAGCAGCTGGCCGCGCACGAACAGGCGGTCGCGGTCGTTGACCGTCGTGTCGTTGGCGGCGTCGTTGTAATAGCCGTCGCGCTTCACATAGACGCCGTCGATCCGCGCCGCGAAGTCGCCGCCGAGCGGGAGGTTGACGTTGCCGGACAGCCGCCACAGGTCGTAATTGCCATAGGTGACCTCGGCGCCGGCGGAGAAGCCCGCGAAGGACGGCGCCTTGGAGACGATGCTGATCAGGCCGGCCGAGGCGTTGCGCCCGAACAGCGTGCCCTGCGGCCCGCGCAGCACCTCGATCCGCTCGATCTCGCCGAGCTCGCTGAGGCCGATGCCCGAACGCGAGCGGTAGACGCCGTCGATGAACACCGCGACCGAGCTTTCGAGGCCGGGATTGTCGCCCACCGTGCCGATGCCGCGGATGCGCGCCGAGCCGTTCGCCTCGGACCCGGTGGAGGAGACGAGCAGCGAGGGCGCGACCTGGTTGAGCTGGCGGATATCGCTCGCGCCCGTGAGCTCGAGCGCCTCGGCGGTCACTGCCGACACCGCCAGCGGCACGTCGGCGAGCTGCTGCGCGCGGCCCTGCGCGGTGATCACGATCTCGTTGGTGGTCTCGGCCGGCGGCGGCGTCTCGTCCGCCTGCTGCGCATGCGCCGGCGCCGCGATCGACATCATCAACGCCGGGACCGCAGCCGCGGTCAGATAGCGATACCGCTTCATATCATCCACTCCCCTTCTCTGGCCGGAGCGCCTTGCGGCTCCATACCCTAAACTCGAATAGATCGAATCTCGTGCCGTCGGTCAAGAGATCAAAACCGTTGCAAATTGCCACTTACCCTAGCGTGAAATCGGGCCGCAACGTACGCGCGGAGGAGTTCAGGGTATGGTGAACGATGCTTCGAAACCGGAGATATCTCGAGATTGCCACGGCGTCGGCTTGCGAGCGCCGGGCGCGACGTCTAACTTGCCCGCGCCATGACGATCCTGATCTTCAACCGCGCGGCTGCGTTCCCGCTCGTCTGAGCGGCCCGCGAGCGACGGCTCGCGCCGCGGCGCCCCGGCGCCGCCCGACCACCCGCAACATCGATTGGAGACCATCATGGGTCACGAACCTTCGCGCGCGCTGAGCGCCGCGCAAATCGACGCCTTCATTGCCGACGGCTTCGTCCGCATCGACGACGCCTTCCCCGCCGCCATCGCCGAGGCCGCGCGCGCCATCCTGTGGCGCGACACCGGCTGCGACCCGCACGACCGCTCGACCTGGACGCGGCCGGTGGTGCGGCTCGGCCATTATGCCCGGTCCCCGTTCCGCGAGGCGGCGAACATGCCGCGGCTCCACGCCGCGTTCGACCAGCTCGTCGGCCCCGGCCGCTGGCTGCCCCAGGGCGCGCTCGGCACCTTCCCCGTGCGCTTCCCCTCGGACGCGGACCCCGGCGACGCCGGCTGGCATATCGACGTCAGCTTCGGCGACAGCGCAGACTTCATGGAGTGGCGCGCCAACGTCTTCAGCAAGGGCCGCGCGCTGCTGATGCTGTTCCTGTTCTCCGATGTCGGCCAGGACGACGCCCCGACGCGCATCCGCGCGGGATCGCACATCGACATCGCCCGCCAGCTGGCGCCCGCCGGAGAGGAGGGGCTTACGCTGCGCGAACTCGCCGCCGACGGTTTCGCGGGCTCGGCGCACCGGCGCGAGGTGCTGGCGGCCGGCAAGGCGGGCACCGTCTATCTCTGCCACCCCTTCCTGGTCCATTCGGCTCAGCCGCACCGCGGGGCGGAGCCGCGCTTCATGGCGCAACCGCCGCTATTGCCGAGGGAGCCGTTGCGGCTGGATCGAACGGATGAGGATCATTCGCCGGTCGAGCGAGCGATCAGGGCGGCGATTGGAGGTATCCGTAGCTGAGGCCGCTTCTTCTAGCCCTCTCCCGCTTGCGGGAGAGGGTTGGGTGAGGGCCTTCTTTCTTCTACCGTACCCCAATGCCCCCGGTTCGCCGCCAGATCAGCCCGCATGCCGCTAAACTGAGGCGTGACCGGACAGACGCCGAAGACCGCTTTTGGCAAGCGGTGCGAAATCGGCAGCTCGACGGCTTCAAGTTCCGGTTTCAGCACTCGCTTTGGCCATACGTTGCCGACTTTGCATGTCTCGAAGCGATGCTGATCGTCGAGCTTGATGGTGGGCAGCACAGCGAGACGAAGGACGCGCGGCGAACCGCGTTCCTCGAAGCGAAAGGCTTCCACGTCCTGCGCTTCTGGAATCACGAAGTGCTGGACAATCTCGACGGCGTTCTCGCGGTGGTTGCTGCCGCGCTCGCGGCGCCGCGCAAGTAGCAAAGAAGAAGAACCCTCACCCAACCCTCTCCCGCAAGCGGGAGAGGGCTAGAGTTCAGAACCCGCCCACTCTCGCGAACCGGTCCCGGTGATACGCCGCATTCCCCCACATCTGCTCGAGCACGCGCATGCGCTTGAGATAGAAGCCCGCGTCGTACTCGTCGGTCATGCCGATGCCGCCGTGCAGCTGGATCAGCTCGCGGCTCATCAGGTGGCCGACCTCGTTGGCCTTGCCCTTGGCCAGCGACGCCGCCTGCCGGGTGTCGCCGCCCCCATCGATCGCCGCGAGCCCCGCCTCGACCGCCGAGCGCATCAGCTCGATCTCGCTGTAGAGATTGGCCATGCGGTGCTGAAGCGCCTGGAAGGTCGCCAGCACCTGCCCGAACTGCACGCGCTGCTTGAGATAGGCGAGCGTCGTGTCGAACGCCTGTCCGGCCATGCCGAGCATCTCCGCCGCAGCAAGCACCGCCGCGCGATCGAGCACCGCGTCGAGCAGCTTGTCACCGCCGCCGGCCAGCCGATCCGCCGCCACGCCCTCGAACACCACCTGCGCATGGCTGCGGAAATCGGCGAGATGCCGGCGCGACACGGCGACGCCCTCGCCCGCTTCGACCAGGTACAGTCCGTCCGTGGCCGCGACCACGAACAGCCCGGCGCTGTCGCCTTCCGCCACGAACGCCTTGGCGCCGCTGAGCCTGCCACCCTCGACCTTCGCCGCGATCGCCGAGGGATCGTGGCGCGGCCCCTCGTCCACCGCCAGCGTCGCGACCAGCTCGCCGCTCGCGATGCGCGGCAGCCACCTGGTCTTCTGATCCTCGCTTCCGCCGAGCAGGATCGCCGAGGCAGCCGCCGCCGACGCCGCGAGCGGGCTCGCCGTCAGCGTCTTGCCCAGCTCCTCGATCACCAGCCCCAGGCTCAGCCAGCCGAAGTCGCTGCCGCCCTGCGCCTCGGGGATGATGATCCCGGTCCAGCCCATCTCGGCCATCTTGCCCCAGGCGCCGGCGTCGTAACCCGCCGCCTCATTCGCATCGCGCACCTTGCGCCATGCGCTCACCGGGCTCTCATTCCCCGCCCACTCGCGCGCCATGTCGCGCAGCATCGTCTGTTCTTCGGTCAGAACGGCCATCTTCTCTCTCCCATTCCTCCCCCGGAGGGGGAGGGGGACCAGCGCAGCTGGTGGAGGGGTAGTCTCCACGAGCGGGCCGGTCAGCTTGGGGCTACCTACCCCTCCACCACCGCTTCGCGGCGGTCCCCCTCCCCCTCCGGGGGAGGAGTGTCAGCTATTGATGATCCAGCATCCCCAGAATCCGCTTGGCGATGACGTTGTTCTGGATCTCGGTCGATCCGCCATAGATCGTCGTCGCCTTGCCGAAGAGCCACGCGCGCGTGCCCTTGAGCTGCGCCTCGCTGAAGCCCTCGCCTTCCCAGCCGAGCCCTTCATGCCCCTGGATCTCGATCAGCAACTCGGCGCGCTCCTGTCCGAGCTTGGTGCCCACCGTCTTGAGGATCGACGAGACCTCGGACACGCCGCCCACCGCCTTGCTCTCGGCCTGCACCCGCATCGCGGTGAGCAGGAAGGCGCGCCAGTCCATCTCCCATTTGGCGATGCGCGCCCGCAGGTCGGGATCGGCGACGCGGCCCTGCTCGTCCGCCCCGACATATTTCTTCGCGACATCCGCCAGCGACGGCCCGCTCGGCATCAGCCGCGATCCGCCGCCCGACAGGTTGGTCCGCTCGTGCTGGAGCAGGCGCTTGCCGATCGTCCAGCCCTGCCCCTCCTCGCCGACGCGGTTTTCCTTGGGCACCTTCACATCGGTGAAGAAGGTCTCGCAGAAGGGCGACATGCCGCTGATCATCTGGATCGGCTTCACCTCGACCCCGGGCGAGTCCATGTCGATCAGCAGGAAGGTGATGCCGCCCTGCTTCTGTGTCTTGTCGGTGCGCACGATGGCGAAGCATTTGTCCGCCCATTGCCCGCCGCTGGTCCAGGTCTTCTGGCCGTTGACGACATAATGGTCGCCGCGGTCCTCCGCGAAACATTGCAGGTTGGCGAGGTCCGATCCGGCATTGGGCTCCGAATAGCCCTGGCACCAGCGCACCTCGCCGCGCGCGATCGCCGGGATATGCTCGCGCTTCTGCGCCTCGTTGCCATATTCGAGGAGCGTCGGGCCGAACATCATCACGCCCATGCCCCCGATCGGGTTCCACGCGCCGATCTTGGCCATCTCCTCGGCCAGCACCTTGGCCTCGGCTCGGCTGAGCCCGCCGCCGCCATATTCGCGCGGCCAGGTCGGCACGCCCCAGCCCTTCGCGCCCATCGCTTCGCGCCACGCTTTCTGATCGGGCGTCTCCTCGGTCGGCCCCTCGACCGCCGACAGGGCATTGTCCTTGCCCTTGAGCGAGGCGGGGAAATTCGCTGCGAGCCATTCGCGCACTTCGGCGCGGAATGCGTCGATCCCGCTTTCGGTCGCCGGTTCAGCCAGGGTTGCCATTCTTATCCTCTCCACTCCGATCCGCGGACGCGCGGCCTGGCGCAAAAGCCAACTTCGTCCACGACATGTTCCACTTTGACCGTTTTCATCCCGCTGCCGGGAATCACCGGAAATCAGGATTTAGAATTTGCGGTATGGTCCGGCACGCGTCAAGTCGCGTTTCGCGAGGGGCCGCGATCCGGCGAGATGCGGCGGCGTCATTCCAAGCAAATCCTTCCCCTGGCGGGGGAGGATTGGAACCGCATGCCGATCGGGCTAGAAGCCCCTCCAAAAGGGGATCCCATGCGC
>NZ_JBCNMA010000064.1:0-18052 GCF_039595165.1 Sphingomonas sp. | reverse complement strand
GGCTCGACCAATGGCCCGACGTCGACTGGACGCCGGACAAGGCCGCGATCCGCGTCGACCTCGACGCGCTGACGCCCGAGATGGTGCGGAGCTGGAAGCAGGGCGACCGCCTGCTCCTCAACGGCAAGATGCTCACCGGCCGCGACGCCGCGCACAAGCGCATCGCCGACATGCTCGCGCGCGGCGAGCAACTCCCCGTCGAGTTCAAGGGCCGCGTCATCTATTATGTCGGCCCGGTCGATCCGGTCGGCGAGGAGGTGGTCGGCCCCGCCGGCCCCACCACCGCCACGCGCATGGACAAGTTCACCCGCATGATGCTCGAACAGGGCCTGCTCGCGATGGTCGGCAAGGCCGAGCGCGGCCCCGCCGCGACCGAGGCGATCAAGGACCATAGGTCGGCCTACCTGATGGCCGTCGGCGGCGCGGCCTATCTCGTCGCGCGCGCGATCAAGGGCAGCAAGGTGGTCGGCTTCGAAGACCTCGGCATGGAAGCGATCTACGAGTTCGAGGTGTCGGACTTCCCGGTGACGGTCGCGGTCGACGCCGAGGGCAACAATGTCCACCAGCTCGCCCCGCTCGTCTGGCGCGAGAGGATCGCGAAGGAGAAGCTGCTCGAAGGGGCATGACCCGTTGCGGGATTCTGTCGGCAAGTGACCTATTGAGTTAAGCCACTGCGATGCACAAATAGCGGCCGATGCGCCTCTTCCGACGGGTCCTGCGCTGGACCGGCATCCTCCTGCTCTGGACCCTGGTCGCCGCGTGCCTCGCGACGGTGATCGTCCCGCGCTATCTCGACCGCATCTATTATGAGGGCCCCGAGAGCGGCCATTACGACGGCGAGCGCTTCTTCAATCCCGACGGCGAGGACACGGCGCGCCCGCCCGGCGGCGGCAGCCGCGCGAACTTCCTCCTGCGCTACCTGCGCGACGACGGCCGGCCGCCCTGGCCCGCCGCCGTCACCGTCGCGAAGGACATTCCGCCAGCACGCGTCGCCGGTGGCGCGATGCGCGCGACCTGGGTCGGCCACGCCACGGTGCTGGTTCAGGCCGACGGGCTCAACATCCTCACCGACCCGATCTGGAGCGATGTCGCCGGTCCGTTCAACCGCCTCGGCCCGCGCCGCACCGCGCCCCCTGGAATCGAGTTCGACAAGCTCCCCAAGATCGACCTCGTCGTCGTCAGCCACAACCATTACGACCATCTCGACATCCCCACGCTCAAGCGCCTGTGGGACCGCGACAAGCCGCTGATCGTCACCAGCCTCGGCAACGACACGATCCTGCGCTCGGCCGGGATCGCGGCGCGCGGGATCGACTGGGGCCGGCGCGCCACGCTGCGCCCCGGCGTCGACGTGATCGTCAACCGCAACCATCACTGGGGCAGCCGCTGGTTCACCGATCGCAACCGCGCGCTGTGGTCGAGCTTCGTCGTCACCCTCCCCGGCGGCAATTTGTTCTTCGCGGGCGACACCGGCGCGGGCGACTATAAATGGGCGAACGAAGCCGCATCCTACGGCCCGATCCGCCTCGCCATCCTGCCGATCGGCGCCTTCCGCTTCGGCGAGGGCCAGATGGGCACCGGCAGCCATATCGGCCCGGGCGACGCGATCAAAGTGTGGAACCGCATGGGCCGCCCGACGGCGCTGCCGATGCACTGGGGCACCTTCCGCTTGTCGTGGGAAGGCTATTGGACCCCGCCGCGCCTGCTCCGCGCGCTCCAGGCCTGCGCCGGCGAGAGCTCGGGCCGCTTCGCCCCGCAATCGATCGGCCGCGCGTGGGACATCCCCGCGCTCGGCGAAGCGCCGCCCCCGGTGGACGACAAGCGCATCGACGCCTGCCTCAAGACACCGGCCGTTTGGGCGCTGCGCTGAAGTGGGCAAGTCAATCCTCCCCCGCCAGGGGGAGGTGGCACGCGCAGCGTGACGGAGGGGGCGGACTCCACAACGTCTGTGATCGCGCCCTCCCCCTCCGTCAGCCTTCGGCTGACACCTCCCCCTGGCGGGGAGGATCATGTCGGCAGCCTGGCTTAATTCACGAAGCTCGTCGTCGCGGTCCGGTGCAGGATCGCGACCTTGCCCGCCGGCAGGATGAAGTCGCCCTCCTCCCTGACCGACGCCTTGAGGATGTAGCGCCCCTTCTCGGCCAGCGCCGGCAGTGCCACCTCGCCCTTGTCGTCGGTCTCGAGCATCAGCATCCAGCGGCCCGGCGACACCAGGGTCACCTCGGTCTTGCCCACCGGCTTGCCGTCGCGCGTCAGCACGAAGCGGTCGCCATTGGCCGCGACCGGCGCCAGCTCGAGCGGCATCACCGCCTTGGCTTCGGCGCGCCCCGAACGCGCGTAGTAGATCACGCCCGCCTTCTTGCCGTCCTCGTCCCACGGCTTGAACACGTCGTCGTCCCACGCGCGCACGTCGCCCGCCGGCACCGCCACCTCGATATAGCCAGGCCCGCGCGTCTGCGCCGCGGTCGAGCCCGGCACCAGCTTGGGCGCCTTGAGCGACGGAAAGGCCGGGTCGCCGCCCGGCGGGATCGGCCGCTCGGGCTCGCCCAGCCAAATCCGCGCCGTGCCGCTCGGCCCGCGCTCGATCCACACCTCGTGCGCCTGCGCGGTCCCCATGAGGCCCAGCGCCAGGCCGGCGATCAGCAGCTTCTTCATGATCTCTCCTCCGAACCTTCTATTTCCGCCCCGCAGGACCCGGGATCAGGTTGAGCGCAAGGAACACCAGTCCCGCGCCCAGCATCAACAGGGCTACCCAAAGAATCGGCCCGAATACCCATCCCTGCGCGGCGATCGCGAACGGAAACGCCGCCGCCAGCGCCGCCCAGGCGCCGCCGCGCATCGTGAGCGCCGTCACCGCGTCGGGACGCTTGCCCAGCCGCTTGTGGTGATGCGCGTCGGTGGCGAGGCCGAACAGCGCGAAGGCGAGCGTGGTCAGGATCAGCGCGATCGCGGTCACTCGGCCGGCTCCATCTGCGCCGCGGGAATCGCTTCGCTGCGCCGCCGCACCCGCCGCTCGGCCGGCTTGTGCCGCGCCACCCGCCGTGCGAGCGCGAGGAAGGCGATGCCGAACGCCAGCAGCGCGGTGTCGATCCCCGCCAGCATCCCGTCCCCGCTCGCCAGCGACGCGACCAGGCCGCGCTCGGTCGCGAACAGATTGTACACCGGCAGCGCCGCCAGCAGCGCCCCGGTCAGCCCGAGCAGCGCCACCCAGTTGGGCTGCGGCCGCCGCACCACCGCCAGCACCAGCGCAGCGCCCCACGCCATGAACAGGCAATGGATCTCCCACGCCGCGCGGTCCGCCATCCCGACCGGCAGCAGCCGGTTGGCCCATAGCAGCACCGCGATGCCCAGCGGAAAGCCGCCGATCGCCGCGACGTTGAGCCGCTCGACCAGCCGGAAGCCGAAATGCGGCCGCGCCGGATCGGGCAGCTTCTCGCGCCGCTTGACCGTCCACATCACCAGCCCGCTCGCGACCATCACCGCGCCCGCCACGCCGCACAGGAAATAGAGGAAGCGCAGCCAGGGCGAAGCATAGCGCCCGGCGTGCACGCCGATCATCGCCCCCGCCGTGGTCGCCGCGGCGCCATGGGCCGGCGAATCCCATATCGGCTTGCCGGTGACGCCGTCATAAGTGACGCGCGGCGTATAGGCCGACAGCATCGTCGCGCCGGAGCGCAGCACGCGCACTCGCGCGCCGGCGTCGCCCGGCTCGTTGACCTCGAGATAGGCCGCCTTGCCCCCCAGCCGCTGCTCGGCATCGCGCAGGACCAGGTTGAGATCGACCAGCGGCGCCGGCCGCCCGGTTCGCTCGGCCTGAACGCCGCCCGGATAGATGCTCTCGAAATAGTCGGCGTCGTTCGAATAGGCCGCGACCGTCGCCCAGGGCAGCAATGTCACCATCAGCGTGACCAGCCCGGTATAGGTGATCATCAGGTGGAACGGCAGCGCCAGCACCGCGGTCGCATTGTGCCCGTCGAGCCACGAGCGCTGTCCCTTGCCCCGGCGCAGCGTGAAGAAGTCGCGAAAGATCTTCTTGTGCGTGACGATGCCCGACAGGATCGCGACCAGCATGAACAGCCCGGCAAGCCCGGTCAGCCAGCGCGCGACATACCAGGGCATGTAATAGAGGTCGAAATGGAAGCGGTAGAAGAACTCCCCGCCGCGCGTGTCGCGCACGTCCGCCGCCCGGCCCTCGGCGTCGATCGTCACCTGGTTGTCGCGGCGGCTGGCGGGCTTCTCGCCTTCGGCGGGCCGCGGCACCCACATCGCCACCGCGCCATGCGTGGTTCCGCCGGGCAGCGTGATGAACCAGCTCTGCGCGTCGGGCGCCTCGCGCTGCAGGAAGCGCTGGGCACCCGCCAGCACCTTCTCGGGCTGGTCGACCTTGGCCAGCTCGGGCCGCATCCAGCGGTTCATGCCCTCGCGGTAGAAGGCGATCGTGCCGGCGGTGAACATCGCGAACAGCAGCCAGCCGAGCAGCAGCCCCGACCAGGTGTGGAGGAACGCCTGCGACTGGCGGAAGCTCTTCTCGCCGAGCTCACTCATGCCGCGCGCCCGGCCATAGACAGCCAGGTGATCGCCGCCGCGATGCCGCCCGCCACCGCCAGCACCCAGCAGGCGCGCCAGCCGCTCTTCGCCGCGAACGACCACATCGCCGCCACCGCGCAGATCGCGAACGCGACGAGCATCCCCGTCGTCGTCGCCTCGACCCGCGGCATCGGCAGGATGCGCGACAGCGCCATCGCCCACAGCGTCGCGACCGCATAGCCGAGCGGCAATGCGGCGAGGATCCGGAGCGTCAAGTCGCCCCGCCGCCGGAGCACGTCGAACCTGTGCATGTCTCATGGCCTCTTCGGCGATTCGGAGCACGCGATAGCCGCTGCATTGTTGCAAGTCACTAGCAATAGCATGACTTTGCGGGCCCGTTCTCGCCTGGGCATGAGCCCGCCGGCTGACGACTTCTGTCACACGGCGGTAACCCGCCGGGCGGAAAAGGAAACCGGCGGACGCATATGTTCTGCCCCCCCCAGCGTATCGGATGGGGAGGACCTCAAATGCTTGCCCGGATCGGCCTGCTTGCCCTCGCGACCTTCACCCTCGCCTCGTGCGACGCGATTTCCGCCATTTCACCGCGAGAGGTCCGCGTCGTCGGCTCCTCGACGGTCTATCCCTTCACCAAGGAGGTCGCCGCCGCCTTCGTCGAGGCGAAGCGGGGCCGCCGCGCCCCGGTGATCGAATCGACCGGCACCGGCGCCGGCATCACGCGCTTCTGCGAGGGCGCGGGCCCGGCCTATGCCGACATCGCCAACGCCTCGCGCCGCATGCGCCGCGCCGAGTTCGACAAGTGCAAGGCGAACAAGGTCGGCGACATCATCGAGGTGCCGATCGGGCTCGACGGCATCGCATTCGCCGAATCCAACGCCGGCCCCAAGCTCAAGCTGACGCGCAAGGACCTCTACCTCGCGCTCGCCGCCAATCCGCTGGGCAAGC
The DNA here is from genome assembly GCF_039595165.1 of Sphingomonas sp. Classification (GTDB taxonomy): domain Bacteria; phylum Pseudomonadota; class Alphaproteobacteria; order Sphingomonadales; family Sphingomonadaceae; genus Sphingomonas. Next base: position 12,562 of record NZ_JBCNMA010000064.1, on the reverse strand, counting down.
CCAACACCGCCAGGACATGGAGGGACGTGAATGCGTCGCTCCCGGCGATCCCGATCCTGGTGCTCGGCCCACCCTCGACCAGCGGCACGCGCGACGCCTTCGTCGAGCTGATCCTCGAGCCCGGCTGCCTCGAGGCGATGCCGACGGCGAAGGCGCTCAAGGCGTCGGGCGATCCCGCACCGTTCGAGAATGGCTGCCGCCGCATCCGCACCGACGGCGCCTATGCCGAGAAGGGCGAGGACGACACGCTGATCGTCCATGGGCTTTCGGAGAATCCCAACGCGATCGGGCTGATCGGCTATTCCTATCTCGACGCCAACCGCTCGCGCCTGCACGGGGTGCCGCTCGACGGCGTGACGCCGACCTATGACGACATCGCCAGCGGCAAATACCCCGGCGTCCGCAGCCTCTATCTCTACGTCAAGGCCAGGCATCTCAAGGCGATGCCCGAGCTCAAGGAATTCCTGGCGCTCTACACCAGGATGTGGGCGCCGGGCGGCGAGCTGACCAAGCACGGCCTCATCGCCGCCCCGCAAAAGGTCCGCGACCGTTCCGCCGAGGCGATCCGGCTCGCCCTGCCGCTCGACACGACCGCGCTGCCTTGATGCTCATCATTCCTCCCCCGGAGGGGGAGGGGGACCGCCGCGAAGCGGGGGTGGAGGGGTAGGTCGCCCCGAGCGGACCGGTTCGCGTGTGGAGATTACCCCTCCACCAGCTTCGCTGGTTCCCCTCCCCCTCCGGGGGAGGAATTCGGCCTTCTACCCGTACGTAATCCGCACCTTCCCAGCCGCCTCGGCCGCAATCCTGCGCGCCGCGTCGGTATCCCCCGCCAGCGCCAGCGCGACGCCCATCCGCCGATACGGCCGCGTCGTCGGCTTGCCGAAGATACGCACATCGACTTCGCCGCCCGGCACCGCCAGCGCCTCGGCCAGTCCTTCGTACCCCGGCGCCTCGCCGTCGCGCTCCGCCAGGATCACCGCCGACGCCGACGGCCCGTACAGCTTCACCTCGGGCACCGGCAGTCCCAGCACCGCCCGCGCATGCAGGTCGAACTCGCTCAAATTCTGCGAGATCAGCGTTACCATCCCGGTATCGTGCGGCCGCGGCGACAGCTCGGAGAAGATCACCTCCTCGCCCCTGACGAAGAACTCGACCCCGAAGATGCCGTACCCGCCGAGATCGTCGACCACCTTGCGCGCCATGTCCTGCGCATCGGCGATCGCCTGCGGAGACATCGCCGCCGGCTGCCAGCTCTCCCGATAATCGCCGCGCTCCTGCCGGTGCCCGATCGGCGGGCAGAAGCTCACCCCCGCGCGCGAGCGCACCGTCAGCAGCGTGATCTCATAGTCGAAGTCGACGAACTCCTCGACGATCACGCGCCGCCGGTCGCCGCGCATGTTCGCGACGGCATAGTCCCACACCGCCTCCAGCGCCCCGGCATCGCGCACCGTGCTCTGCCCCTTGCCCGACGAGGACATCACCGGCTTGATCACGCACGGCAGCCCGGTGTGCCCGGCCCCCGCCAGCACTTCTTCGAGACTCTCGGCATAGCGGTAGCGCGAGGTGCGCAGTCCGAGCTCGGCCGCCGCCACCTCGCGGATGCCGTCGCGGTTCATCGTCATCCGCGCCGCCCGCGCCGAGGGCACCACCGTCACCCCCTCGGCCTCGACCTGCGCCAGCACCTCGGTGCGGATCGCCTCGACCTCGGGCACGACATAATCGGGCGCGTGCTTGGCGATCGCCGCGCGCAGCGCATCGCCGTCGAGCATCGAGAACACCTCGCACGCGTCCGAGACCTGCATCGCGGGCGCGCCGGCATAGGCGTCGCAGGCGACCACCTGTGCCCCCAGCCGCTTGGCCGAGATCGTGAACTCGCGCCCCAGCTCGCCCGAGCCGAGCAGCAGGATCTTCGCGGTGAACGCCATTCGCCTTGTCTCCGTCGCAACCGTCGGGTCATCCCGTGACTGCAACGGCGGGGTTTGTCACCCCTTGGCGTTGGCCTTCACCGCTGCGCGCACCAGCGCCTTCAACCCCTCGGCGTCGACCGGATCGTCCTCGAAAAAGTCGATCGCGCGCCGCGTGCCGCCGTCGAGGCTGGCGTTGAACAGTCCCTTGGGATCGTCGAGCTGCGCGCCCTTGGCGAAGGTCAGCTTGACCTTGTCCTTGTAGGTCTCGCCGGTGATCAGGATGCCGTCCTTCGACCAGGTCGGCACGCCCGAGGGATTGCTCGGCTTGCGCCACTTCACGTCCTCGGCGATCTCCGGATCGGCGGCGAGCACCAGCGCGCGCAGCTTGCCGAGCATCGGCCCGCGCCACCCGCCCAGCGCTTCGATCTTGGCGTCGATCTCCTGCGAAGCCGTCGGTTCCTCAGCCATTCCAATCTCCTCTATCCAATCCTCCCCCGCCAGGGGGAGGTGTCGCGCAGCGACGGAGGGGGAGGACGGCGACGTCCTCAAGCTTCCTGCACGTCGCTTCCGCCCCCTCCGTCAGCTGCGCCGACACCTCCCCCTGGCGGGGGAGGATTAGAGCTAAGGCTTCCACCCCGGCAGCGCCGCCGCCTGCCTGATCCAGTCGCTCAGCTGCGCCTCGTCCCACTCGTCATCCTCGTGGATGTGGAAATAGCGCACCTCGTCGTGCTTCGATTCCACCGGCGGCTTGGGCTCAAGCCCCCCACCGTTGAAGAACGAGACCTTGATGTACCTCTCGAAGCAATGCAGCCCGAGGAAGAAGGTCGTCTCGTCCGCCCCATAGAGCGGCGAGTTCCACTTCACCGCCTTGCGCACGCCCGGCACCGCCTTCTCGATCAGCTGGTCGAGCCGCTCCCCCGCCGCACGCTTCCACCCCGGCATCGCCGCGATATAGGCTTGCACCGGCGCATCGCCGTCGCCCTTGGGGATCTGCGGGTTGCCCCCCGACAGCAGCCTGGGTTCCTTCGCGGCCATCGCGCTCACTCCGCCGCGACCGCGTCCCGCCGCTTGCCGAGATAGGGCAGCGCGAACATGTACAGCCCGGTCACCAGCAGCACCGCGAGCGGCGGCAGCGGCAGGTAATAGACCCACTCGACCGGCTGCTGCCCCATCCCCAGCATCGCGAAGATCGCGACCACGATTGCCGCGAAGATGATCGAGGTCCAGCGATGCACCTGCCGGATCGCCCTGTTCACGCCCATTGCACCCTCCTTCATTATGTTTCAGCCCAGCCCCGCCAGCACATTCTCGAGCCGGTCGAGGAACTTCGGCCACCCCGCGCGCGCGCCATGATAGGCCAGCTTCTGCTCGGGCAGGAATCCGGTCTGCACCATGGTCAGCCGCGTCCCCGTCGCGCTCGGCGTCAGCGTCCACGTCACCACGCTGTCCAGCCCCAGCCCGGCCCAGCGATAGGCCAAGGTCCGCTCGGGCTCGACCTCGAGCACCTCGCAATCGAGCTCGCCCCACTCCGCCTTGAACCCGAAACGGTGCCCGACCCGCGGCGCGAAGTCGTTCGCCATCAGCCATTCCGCGATCAGGTGCGGCTGGGTCAGCGCGCGCCAGATCCGCTCGGCCGGATGCGCGATCTCGCGCTCGACCGTCACCGTCCGCGTCTCGACCTCGCTCATTGATCCATCCTGTTCAGCAGATCCTCCAGCCCGTCGATCCGGGCTTCCCAGAAGCCCTTCATCTCGCGCGCCCATGCGTCGAGCGGGTCGAGCGCGCGCAGCTCGGCGCGGTAATGCGTCTGCCGCCCCGCCTGGCGGTCGCGCACCAGCCCCGCGCGCTTGAGCACGCCGAGATGCTTCGAGACCGCCGGCTGCGACACGCCCGCACCCGCGGTCAGCACCCCCACCGTCTGCTCGCCGTCGCGGCACAGCCGCTCGAACAGCGCGCGCCGCGTCGGGTCGGCAAGCGTGCGGAACAGCAGATCGGCGGTGGGTGACATCACGGACGTATAACTCTCCGGCTATGGATGTCCGATAACCAGCGGGCTATATGTCTGTCAAGCAACCGTGGGCCGCCCGTATATATACCTATATGAACATTGATGTTCATTATTATGATTGACGCCCTGTCGGCATTGTCGGAGGCATATCGTCATGAGCGCCCTTCTCCCCCTCGCCGCCGGTAGCGCGGGAATCGCCGGCGGCATCGCCGCACTCGCCGCCTGGTCCGGACGGATCGCCCGGCGGGTCGAGCAGGCCGTCCCGCCTGACGGCCTCTTCCGCGAGATCGGCGGGCGCCGGCTCCATTATCGCGACATCGGCCAGGGCAGCCCGATCGTAATGATCCACGGCCTCGCCGGGCAGATGCGCAACTTCGCCGCGGTCGCCGCACTGCTCAGTCCGCATCATCGCCTCATCCTGATCGACCGCCCCGGCAGCGGCCATAGCCCCGGGCGCGGCGCCGACACGCTGACCGGCCAGGCGGCGCTGATCGCCGAGCTGATCGACCAGCTCGGCCTCGATCAGCCGCTTGTCGTCGGCCATTCGCTCGGCGGCGCGGTCGCCATGGCGCTGGCGCTCGACCATGCCGACCGCATCGCCGGCCTCGCGCTGGTCGCGCCGCTGACTCAGGTGCAGGAAGAGGTGCCCGCCGCCTTTCGCGGGCTGATGATCGCCTCGCCGCTGGTCCGCGCCGCACTCGCGCATACCCTCGCCATCCCGATGATCCGCTTGCGCTCGGCGCAATCGCGCGAAGTGCTGTTCGCGCCCGAGCCGGTCACCCCCGACTTCGAGACCGAATATGGCGGCGCGATGCTCGCCCGACCGCGCGCCTTCTACGCCGCTTCGTCGGAAATGGTCGCGGTCAACGACGCGCTGGCCCCGCTGGCCGCGCGCTATGGCGAGATCGACTTGCCCGTCCGCATCCTGTTCGGCGCGCAGGACGCGATCCTCGACGCGCAGCTCCACGGCACGCGCACCGCCGCCGCGATCCCCGGCGCGCGCTGCACGATCGTCGAGGGCGCCGGGCACATGCTGCCGGTCACCCGGCCCGAGCGAGTCGTCGCCTTCCTTCGCGATGCCGGTGCCGAACGGACCCGCGCCTGCGCCGCCGCCGGCTGATTCTCCCTGCCGCGGGAAAATCGAGGCCGCCGGGCAAGCGGCGGCCTCGCAGGGGGGAGAGCTCAGAAACGATAGTTGACGCCGACGCTGATCGTGCGTCCGATGCGCGTCTCGAACAGCGTGTCCTCGCGCGTGCTGTCGATGTAGAGCCGGTTCCGCTCGTCGGTCAGGTTCTGCGCCTCGACGATCAGCTTGAGCCGGTCGGTGACGTTGTACGAGGCCGAGGCATCGACATAGAGCGTCGGCGCATTGCCCTGGATGTCGCTGCCCTGCGACGCCGGGATGCCGCGGATGAAGCGGTCGCGCCAGTTGACCGTGCCGCGGATGCTGAACTTGTCGTCCTCGTAATAGAGCGTGCCCGAGGCGGTGTTGGGCGACAGTCCGACCAGGTCGTCGGTCGTGGTCGCGGTGCAGTTGCCGCCGGTGCTGGCGAGGCAATAGTCGATCGTCGATTCGACATGGGTGTAGTTCGCCAGCAATCCGAAATTGCCCAGGAACCCGTCGAGGAAGGTGAAGGGCAGCTGCAGATTGACCTCGACGCCCTTCAGCGGCCCGCCCGGCGTGTTGAACGGCCGGGTGACGTTGAACAGCTCGGTCGGCAAGGTGTTCGACCCGAACAGCAAGGCGTCGGGCAGGCCGAGCTCGTTGAACGGCTGCTGGCTGGTGATGTTCTGGATGAAGCTCTGGATGTCCTTGTAGAAGAACGCCGCCGACAACAGCGACCCCGGCCGGAAATACCATTCCAGCGCGACGTCGAAGGTGTTCGCCCGGATCGGGTCGAGGAACGGATTGTTGACGTTGCCGACGCGGGTGATCGGGTTGACCCCGCTGGTCGGCGCGAGCAGCCCGAGCTCGGGCCGCGCCATCACCTTCGCCGCGGACAGGCGCAGCACGACATTGTCGATCGGTTCGATCACGAGGTTGGCCGAGGGCAGCCAGTCCTCATAGCCGTTGAACGCGGTCGCATATTGCCCGACCAGGTTGGTCGGCGAGGTCGTGCCGGCCGGCGGCGGCACGGTGATATAGCCCGAGGAACGCATGTCGGTGCGCACGTAGCGCACGCCGATATCGCCGCGCAGGCCGAAGCCGATGCGCTCGCCCAGGTCGAAGGTCGCCATCGCATAGAGGCTCTTGACCGACTCGTTGACGCGCGTGTCGCCGCCGCCGCACTCGATCCCGCAATAGCGCACCGCGTCGAAGTTGAAGGTCGACGCCCATTTGTCGGGATCGATCGCAGCCCAGCTCGCCGGCGCGCCATGGCCCCACAGCTCGTCGAGCCCGCTGACCTGCCGCGTGATGCTGGCGAGGCTGGTGCCCGCCGGCAGCGGCGTCACCACGAGGTCGGCATTGAACGGGCGCAGGAAGGTCGAGCGGAACTTGCTCTCGCGATACTGGCCGCCGAACTTGAGCTTGAACGCGTCGCTCAGCGTCCAGGCGAGGTTGACCTCGGCGTTGAAATTGTCGGTGGTGTTCTTGGACGGCTTGCCCTGGAAGCTGAACCCGCCGAGCACCGTCCCGTCGGCGAGGCCCGGGGCATAGGTGAACGCCGCGGGGTTGGCGACGTCGAAGCCGAAGCCGATCGTCGGCACCGTGCCGCCGTCGCGGAAGTCGATCGAGAAGCCGTCGGCGTCGATCACGTCCATGAAGGTCTGCAGGCGCTTCTTGCCGTCCCACACCGCCTGGTTGAGCCCGGCCGCCGCGCTGATCTCGAGCGAATCGTCGAGCTGGCGGCGGAAGTTGAGGCTGGCCTGCTTGAAGGTCGACACGAATTCGTCGACCAGCCCCTCGGAGCGCACGTCGACCCCGTCGAACAGCCCGTAGACCAGCGACCCGTTCTCGTCGAACTCGACATCGCGCACCGACACCATCGGCTGGCCGTTGTTCGAGATCGAGCGCGCGAAGGACAGGCCCGCGATGTAGTTGTCGCGCCGCGTCACGTCGAAGCGCGAATAGAGCAGGTCGAGCGAGATGTCCGTGGCGTCGTCGGGTTTGTACTGAAGGGTGAGCGTGCCGGCGATGCGCTCCTGCTCCTGCTCCGAATTCACGTAGCGCGGGATGCGCGGGAAGAAGGCGCCGGTGCCCGGGCCGAGCAGGTTGCCCTGCGCGTCGCGGCGGCGCAGGTCCTGGATCGTCTGGTAGGCGGCGACGGTGCTGGTGCGCGGGTTGCCCGTGCTGCACATCGTCGGCGTCACGCCGCGGATCACCGTGTCGGTGCCGCGCGCCCCGTCGTTGCCCGGGTTCTGCGGCGCATAGCCGATCGGCGAGCAGAAGCCGCCATTGACGTTGGCGGGCAGCAGGTCGACCGCCGAATAGCCGACCTCGCGGATCTGGCGCTTCTGGTAGGCGCCCGACGCCAGCACGCCGAAGCCGCTGTCGCCGAACTGCTTCGAGACCAGCGCCGAAACGCGCGGATCGACCTTCTTCGCGACTTCGTTCCAGATCCCGCGCGCGGTCAGCGAGACGACGAATTCCTCTTTGCTGTCGAACGGCTTGGGCGCGTTCAAATCGACCGTCGCGCCGAGCGAGCCTTCCTCGACATCGGCCGAGGGCGTCTTGCGCACGGTCAGCGCCGAGAAGATCTCGGTCGGGAACACGTTGAAGTCGAAGCTGCGGCCATTGTTGCCCGCGCCGTAGATGTCCGACGACCCGGTCTGCGCCGCGCCTTCCATGCCGTTGATGCGCACGCGCGTGAACTGCGCGCCGAGCCCGCGGACCGAGATGTTGCGACCTTCGCCGCCGTCGCCGCGGGCGAGCGCGACGCCGGGGATGCGCTGCATCGATTCGGCGAGGTTCGAATCCGGAAACTTGCCGATGTCCTCGGCCAGGATGCTGTCGATCGCCGCGGTCTCGCTGCGCTTCTGGTTGAGCGCGCTGCTCAGCGAGGCGCGGAAGCCGGTGACGACCACCTCGCCCTGCCCGGCCTCGTCCGCGGGCGCCTCCTGCGCGGGCGGCTCGGCGGTCTGGGCGAAGGCGGGCCCGGCCGCACCGGTTAGCGTTACCAATGCCAGTGCCGAAACAGTCTCGACCGGCCACCGCCGGCTGGATACGCGAGCCATCACATCCTCCCTCTCTCGGTTACGGGCCGCCCTTTGGGCTGGCCGGCCGCTATTATATGATTAGTATGTGTTTCTGGCAATGTGGTGATTTGTCCCACGATGTGGGCTGCGACACGGCCGCGTCGGTGTGCCGCAGGATGAAGCGGTGAGTGGCAGGTCGTTTTTCCTGCCGTCACCCCGGACTTGTTCGGGGGTCCATCGGGAGGCGAATCCGCCTTGGAGAGCAGGCGGCGGTCAGGGCCAGGCGGGTGGCTCGGGAGCGGCGGCTCGCTTCCTCTCCCACTCCGTCGCGCTGCGCGCGCCACTTTCCCCCCGGCGGGGGAGGATGGAGGACACCTCGATCCCGAACCTGGCCCCACCTCTAGAGCCGCACGAACCCGTCCCCGTCGCCGCCTGCCCCGGCCTGCATCCGCTCCCACGCCTCGGCCTCGGCCAGCGCCTTCAGCCGCGCCTCGCCCTGCCGCCTTCGTTCCACCCCGTCGAGCAGCTTCATGAGGTGCGCATCGGTCTCTTCCTCGGTCGCATAGCGCGGCCCGCGCGGCCGTGCCTTGGCCTCGGCCGCCAGCTCGATGCGCCGCGCCCCATGCGCCTCGCGCAGCAGCATGCGCAGCAGCGATTCGGAGTAGCGCCGCCGCATCGTCACCGTGCCGTCGCGCGCCACCACCGGCTCCTCCCAGCCCTCGACCGCGCGTTCCCAGGCGATCTGCTCGAGCATCGGCAGCGAGCGGTCCAGTGCCGCCGCCATGTCGCGCGCGAAGCCCGGCGAGCGCTTGCGCAACCGATCGACCGAGGTGGTGGAGATCCCGACCCGCTCGCACGCGTCCTTGACCTGCCCGGTCTCGGACAGCGCGCGCAGGAAAGCCCGCCGCCGCAGCCGGCTCCACCCGTCGAAGCGCTCATGCGGGTCGCCCGGCTCGATCGCGGCGCCCTGCGCCTCGATCCACGCCGTCTGCTGCTCCGCCACCGCCGCGTCCCACCGCGCGCGGAACGCGCCGTCGCGCCGGCGCCGTTTATAGGCCGAGGACAGCGATCGCCCGATCGCCCCCGCCGCCTTGCGCGCCTGCCCGGTCGTCCGCAGCGCCATCAGGAACGCGCGCTCGGTATCCGCCGTCCATCGTGAAAAAGGTTTCCGCATCGCCCCTCGCCCCGCTGAATCGCATCGAGGGGAGTCCAGTTATACGGAACGCGACGTGTAGGAAAGAACATTTTGGGAACAAACTTCACGATGGGCTCGCCTATCCACCTCCAAACCGCTTCCTGAACACCAGGCTGACGGTGCGCGGATTGGGCGGGTTGTTGTAAGGATCATACCCCAGCACCGCGTCCGGCAGAAAATTCGGCCGCTGGTTGAAGACATTCGCCACGACCAGTTGCACTTCGCTGTCCTTCGCCACCGGCGCGGCGACGAGACGCCCGAGATCGAAACCGAAGAACACCGACGCGGTGGTGAACGAACCCACCTCGCGCGGTGGCTCGCCGGGCCGGTTGTCGGTGAAACCGTCGACATAGTTCACAACCGAACCGACCGAATAGCCGTCCCGTCCCCAGACGACCGATCCATTGAATCGCAGGTCGGCCGGCTGAGCATAGCCGTCGAGGCGCGAGGCAGCGGCGCCCGATCCTGCCGTCAGGCTCAGGCCCAGAATATATTGCCCGGTCAGCTTGAAGCGTGCCTCGCCGCCGAACAGGCGGGTGCGATAGGCGAGATCGAAATCGATTCCGTCGGTCGATTCCACCGCGAAATTCTGCGGGCGGATGTCCGCGACGAGTTGCACCTGCGACAGCAATACCGCCGGAATCTGGCTCGCACTGTTGTACACCACCGTCCCGCCGCCGTTGACGAACGGCACGCCGGTCACGAACCAGCGGAACGTCGTCGGGTTGTTGACGATACTGTTCACCAGCGCCTGGCTCGGATTGGCCGTGTTGAAGCCCTGCAGGTCCGGCACACTCACGCTGTCGTTTTGCGAAGGGGTCACCACGCGGCCCGAAATCTTGATGCGGTAATAGCCCGCCTTGATCGAGAGGTTCGGGACGAAGGCCGGCGTCAGGTCGACGCCGAGCGTGAAGGTGTCGGCATTCTGGGTCTTGAGGTCGGGATTGGCGCCGGCGCGGAACATGACCAGCGCGTTGCCGGCCGGCAATGCCGGATTCTGGTCGGCGGGATCGAGAAAGGCATAGGGATAGTTCCAGAACGACACCTGCTCGGCGATGCCGATCGTGTCGCGGAACCGCGGCACCAGGAACGACCGCGCATAGGTCCCGCGCAGCGCGATCGACCGATCGACTTGCCAGCGCAGTCCGACCTTGGGCGCCAGCGCATCGTCGAAGCCGAGATCCTCGTACCGCGCGGCCGCCGACAGCGTGAGCGAACGCACCAGCGGGACGCCCATGTCCGCGCCGACGATCGGCAGGTTCACCTCGCCGAACAGCGACTTAACCTCGCGCTCGCCGCCGTCGCGGTTGAAGAAGATCTTGGCGGTCGTGCGGAAGGTTTCGCGCCGGTATTGCGCGCCCCCGGCGAGCAGGACCGGTCCCGCGGGCAACCTCGCCAGCTCAGTCTGGCCGGTCAGCTCGGCGGCGAACAGCGTGTTGCGGTGCGTATAGGCGGTGCTGGGCGCGCCGAAGGGCCGCTCGCCCCGGAACAGTGCGCTGATCGTGCGGTTGCTCCCCCAGTCCAGGTTGAGGTCGAACGACGTGGCTTCGCTCGCCTGCCAATGCACATTGCCGTAGACCGAATAGCCGGCCGCTTCATTGTCATAGAAGCGATTGTCCTCGGGCTCGTCGATATAGTTGATGCCGGCATCGCGCCGGCGGTGGAAGTGCGCGGCATCGACCGACAATTTGAGATCGCCGAATTCCTGCTCGATTCCGCCATAGAGCCCGCTCACTTCCTCATTGGGAAGCTGGGTGATCTGCAGCAGCGTGTTCGAGACCAGGATCGGGTCCTCGATATAGGCCGAACGCTTCTGGTACATCGCGGCGCCATAGACGCTGCCGCTGCCCCAGCTATGCCCGACCAGCGCGCTCAACTCGACATTGTTCGAACCGGTCTGCGTCGCGGTCGACCCGCGCACCCTCAGCTCGGCGCCGTCGATGATCTTGCGCGTCACGATATTGACGACGCCGGCGACCGCATCCGCGCCATAGGTCGCTGAAGCGCCGTCGGCGATGATGTCGATCCGCTCGATCAAGGCCGACGGGATCACCGAAACCGTCGGCGCCTCGATCATGCCGATGCTCGCCATGCGCCGCCCGTTGATCAACGTCAGCGTCGCGTCGGACGCGAGACCGCGCAGCGCGAAGGCGGCAAATCCGTCATACTGGTTGAACGTCGTGCCGGCGCCCAGCGTCGAGCCGATGCTCGATGCCGATGTCCCGAAGTCGCTCAGGTCGCCGGTAAAGTTCTGCGGGATCGTCAGCATATATTCCGACAGCGACCCGGAGCCGGCCTTCTCCACATCCTCGAGCCCGTAAGTCTGGATCGGACTCGCGATATATTCGCGCGGCAGGCGCCGGATGAGCGAACCGGTGACGACGATATCCTCGCCCGCATCGCGCATCTCGCCCTCGGGCGCTTCCCCGGCGTCCGGACCTTCCGGCCGCGCCTCCTGCGCCGCGACGGGTACCGCCGGCATGCAGACCAGCGCGACGGCAAGCAACGGATAAGACGAACAGCGCATGTTTCCCCCGAATCAGATATGTTACATCATTACATTTCTGCCGCCTAGGAGCGCTGCTCTCGGCCGTCAAGCGGATGAGCGAAAACGAGTGGTTGTCTGGCGTGCCCCTCCCCTTCCCCCCGCCCCCGCCCCCTGCTATCGGCCCTCCCGAATCTTCGCATTCGCTTCACACCGGCGCGCCCGTGCGGCTCTCTGCAGCCGCTCCCCCCACGCCGCTCCGGTGGCAAACAGACTTGGGCCAGGAAACTGGAGAAGGGACCCGCACGCAATGACAGCCATCGGCCAGGACAGCCTCGGAACGCGCGACACGCTCACCGTGGGCGGCAAGAGCTACAGCTATTACAGCCTGGCCAAGGCCGCGGCGAAGCTCGGCGACGTCAGCCGCCTGCCCTTCTCGATGAAGGTGCTGCTCGAGAACATGCTGCGCTTCGAGGACGGCGTCACCGTCACCCCCGACGACGCCCAGGCGATCGTCGACTGGCAGGCGAACCCCGTCGCGCCCGAGCGCGAGATCCAGTACCGCCCGGCGCGCGTGCTGATGCAGGACTTCACCGGCGTGCCCTGCGTGGTCGATCTCGCCGCGATGCGCGACGCGATCACCAGGCTCGGCGGCGACGCGGCGAAGATCAACCCGCAGGTCCCCGTCCACCTCGTCATCGATCACTCGGTGATGGTCGACGAATTCGGCACCCCCAAAGCGTTCGGCGATAACGTCGATCTCGAATATGCCCGCAACGGCGAGCGCTACGAGTTCCTGAAGTGGGGCTCGAAGGCGCTCGACAATTTCC
>NZ_JBCNMA010000063.1:0-18101 GCF_039595165.1 Sphingomonas sp. | reverse complement strand
GGCGTAGCTCAGGGGTAGAGCACAACCTTGCCAAGGTTGGGGTCGAGGGTTCGAATCCCTTCGCCCGCTCCAGGTCGCCGGCCGCGGCAGCCGGATCCAGACATCGCGAGGCGGCTGGGCGCTTCCTGCCCTATTTCTGAACCCTCCGTTTCGAAAATTGCCCCCTTCCGGCCCTTTTCGCGCCCGAACCTCTTCCTATTTGCCCGGCATTAGGACGTCCCGGTCGCGTTTGGACCGGTTTGCCGGACTGTCCGGCACGGGAAACGGAAGGAAAGAGGTTCACCATGCAGAGCAAGGCACAGGTGCGGCGCACTTCGCGCCCGCTTCGCTGGATGGTCGCGCTGGCCGGCGCGCTGATGGTCGCCACCCCGATCGCCGCTCAGGCTGGCGCGGGCGGCGGCGCGCTGCCGGTTTCGAGCGAATGGCGCAATCCCAGGGACACCGTGCGCATCCGCCTCACCCCGTGCGGCCAAGATCGGATGTGCGGCATCGTCACCTGGGCGAGCGACAAGGCCAAGGCCGATGCGCGCCGCGGCGGCACGGAGAATCTGGTCGGCGCCAACCTGTTTCGCGACTTCCGTCGAGTCGCGCCGGGTCAGTACAAGGGCCGCGTGTTCGTGCCCGATCTCAATCGCACTTTCTCGGGCCATATGCAGATCAAGGGCGATTCGATGATCGGCAAGGGCTGCGTGCTCGCCGGCCTGATCTGCAAGCAGCAGGTTTGGACGCGCATTTCGTGATGCGTTTTGGCGTGCGGGCGAGCTAGTCTCCGCCTCATGGCACTTGCACCCATCCGAATCGGCATCGGCGGCTGGACCTTCGAGCCGTGGCGCGGGACCTTCTATCCCGAGGGCCTCAGCCAGAAGAAGGAACTGGAATATGCCAGTCGTCAGCTGACCGCGATCGAGATCAACGGCACCTATTATTCGGGCTTCAAGCCCGCGACCTTCGCCGGCTGGGCCGCGACGGTGCCCGACGGCTTCGTCTTCACGGTCAAGGCGTCGCGCTTCTGCACCAACAGGAAAGTGCTCGCGGACGCGGGCGAGTCGGTCGCTAGGTTCGTCGGCCAAGGGATCGTCGAGCTCGGCGACAAGCTGGGCCCGATCCTGTGGCAGTTCATGGCCACCAAGAAGTTCGACGCAGACGATTTCGCCGCGTTCCTGAAGCTGCTCCCGCATGCCCATGAGGGCGTCAGGCTGCGCCACGCGATCCAGGTGCGGCACGACAGCTTCCACGTGCCCGAGTTCGTCGCGATGTGTCGCGACGCTGGGGTCGCGATCGTCTTCGCCGATTCGCCCGAATATCCCGCGATCGCCGATATCACCGGCGACTTCGTCTATGCCCGGCTCGAGCGCGGCGAAGACGACAACCCGCTCTGCTATCCTGAAGGCGAGATCGATCGCTGGGCCGACGCCACGAAGCTATGGGCCGCGGGCGGGCGGCCCGAGGGGTTGCCCTATGTCGAGGACAGCGCTCCGCCTAGGACCCCGCGCGAATCCTTCGTCTTCTTCATCCATGGCGGCAAGGTCCGTGCCCCCGCGGCGGCGCAGGCGTTGATCGAGCGCACGCGCTGAGCATGGCCGTTACGGGGACGGACCCGGACACGGCGCCCGCCGCGTGGTTCCACATGGATGCGATGCGCACCGCGCTCGCACTGGTCGTCGCGTTCGGCCATTTGTGGGGCCTGCTGATCGAGGACTATGCAGGCAGCCAGTCGATCCCGGTGCGCGCTGCCTATTTCCTCGCCGGGTTCGCGCATTCGGCGGTGATCCTCTTCTTCGTGCTGAGCGGCTATTGGATCACGCGCAGCGTCGTCGCCCGCGCCGGGCGCGGCTGGTCCTGGTCCGGCTATCTGACCGACCGGCTCGCGCGGCTGGGGATCGTGCTGGTACCGGCGCTGGCGCTGGGCGGCCTGCTCGACTGGATCGCCTATTACCCGCTCAACCTGGCGACTCACCATGACCTCACGCACGCCTGGGTGCTGACCCAGGACCTGTCGCACAGCCTGACGCCGACCGCTCTGGCGGGAAACTTGCTGTTCCTGCAGCATCTGTTCGTGCCGCCGTTCGGCAGCAACGGGCCGTTGTGGAGCCTGGCGTTCGAGTTCTGGTATTATCTATGGTTCCCCGCGCTGTGGCTCAGCCTGACGCGACGGCGGCTGTCGTTGGCGCTTCCGGTGCTGCTGATCACCCTCGCCAACCCCGAGCTGGCGTTCGGCTTCCTGAGCTGGATGTGCGGCGCGCTGCTGTATTTCGCCGAGCAGCGCGCGCGGCGGGCGAGGTGGCAGGCGCCGAACTGGGCCGCGCCGCTCGCCGCATTGCTCTGTCTGGCCGCGTTGGTGTGGGGTCGGACGGGCGATTTCAGCATCGAGGATCCGCTGGAGGCGGCGTGCTTCGCGCTGTTCCTGTTCACGCTCCTGCGCAGCACGCCGCGTCGCTGGTCGGTGCTGCGGCCGTTCGCTGCCTACGGCGCGCGCGCCAGCTTCTCGCTCTACGCCACGCATTTTCCGGTGACGGCGTTCGTCGCCGGGCTTGCGGTCGGCGACCGCCGCTGGGCGATCGATGCAGAGGCCCTGGCGGTCGCGGCCGGGATCCTCGTCCTGGTGGTGAGCGTCGGCTGGGGCTTCGCCGCGCTGACGGAGGCGCACACGGGTAGTCTGCGGCGCTGGCTGCACAGTCGGATCGCGCGAACCGGAACCGGCCAGGCCGCCTGAGGTCAGTGCCGCGCCGGGCTGGCGCGGCCCGCGAGCATGCGCTCGCCATCGATGACCACGGGGCTGGCGACGCCGGGCAGACCTTCGACCTCGACGCGCATGCCGCGCGCGACGACTTGCGGGTCGGCGAACACCTCAGCGACATCGTTGATCGGTCCGGCGGGCACGCCCTTGGCCTCGAGCGCGTCGGACAAGGCTTGCTTGGTCCAGCTCGCCACCGCGGCCTGGATCGGCGCGATCAGCCGCGCGCGATTGGTGACCCGCGCGGGATTGGTGGCGAAGTCGGGATCGGTATGGAGATCGAGGCCGAGCACCTCGCACAGCCTGGCGAACTGCCCGTCATTGCCCACCGCGATGATCAGGTCGCCGTCGCTGGCGGTGAAGGCCTGATAGGGGGCGAGGTTGGCGTGCCCGTTGCCCATGCGGTGCGGCACCTTGCCCGACGCCATCCAGTTCAACGCCTGGTTGGCGAGCACCGCGACCTGGGTATCGAGCAGCGCCATGTCGATATGCGCGCCTTCGCCGGTCGCGTCGCGCCGCCGCAGTGCCGCCAGGATCGCCACCGCCGAATAGACCCCGGTGAAGATGTCGGCATAGGCGATCCCGGCCTTTTGCGGCGCGCCGTCGGGCTCGCCGGTCAGCGACATGATCCCGCCCATCCCCTGGATGATGAAGTCATAGCCGGCGCGATGCGCATAGGGTCCGGTCTGGCCGAAGCCGGTGATCGAGCAGGTGATCAGCCGCGGATTGACCCCAAGCAGGCTCGCATGGTCGAGGCCGTATTTGACGAGCCCGCCGACCTTGTAGTTCTCGATCACGACATCGGCATCAGCGACCAGCGCGCGGACTTCGGCCTGTCCCCCGGGCGTCGCGATGTCGATGAAGCGCGCGGTCTTACCCCGGTTGGCGGCGTGATAATAAGCGGCGTCGCGATCGTTGCCCTCTGCGTCGTGCAGGAAAGGTGGCCCCCAGTGGCGAGTATCGTCGCCCACGCCAGGCCGCTCGACCTTGATCACCTCGGCGCCGAGATCCGCGAGCAGCTGCCCGCACCATGGCCCGGCGAGGATGCGGGCGAGCTCGACGACCTTGATTCCCGCCAGCGGCTTCACGGCCGGCGGATCGCGTACACGACATGATCGGCGAAGACGGTACCGTCGCCGCGATGATGCCGCCCCTCGATCAGCTTGCCACCGATCTTCTCCATCGCCCTGCGCGAACGCAGATTGTCCTGTCCGACGATGAACACGACCGTCCCGACGTAGCGGTGGATATGGTCGAGCATCAGCCGCTTGATCTCGCGATTGTACGTCCCGCCCCAATAGGCGCGGGCGATGAAGGTCCAGCCGATCTCGATCTCGTCCTCGGCCGGGACATGGATATCGTAGCGGCTCGATCCGATGATCGTGCCGGTCGCCTTATCGACGATCGCGAGCCCGCCGCCGCAGGCGATGGCGTGGTCGAAGAATTTTCGGAACACTGGTTCCTGCCAGCGGTCGTGCGCCGGGTGGATCTCCCAGATCAGCCGGTCCGAGGCGACCGCGAATAACGCGTCCCAGTCGTCGGGCCGCAGCGGCCGGATCGTGACCAGCTCGCCTTCCAGCGTCGGCTGGCGGTCGGGAACACTTCCCATCAAAATGCCGCGATCCCGGTAATCGCCCGGCCGAGGATCAGCCCGTGCACGTCGTGCGTGCCCTCATAGGTGTTCACCGTTTCCAGGTTGATCGCGTGACGCATCACATGGAACTCGGCCGAGATGCCGTTGCCGCCGTGCATGTCACGGGCGATTCGCGCGATGTCGAGCGCCTTGCCGCAATTGTTGCGCTTGATGATGCTGATCGCCTCGGGCGCGAGAAGCCCCTCGTCGAACATCCGCCCCGCGCGCAACGCCGCCTGCAGCCCGAGCGCGATCTCGGTCTCCATGTTGGCAAGCTTGAGCTGAACCAGCTGAGTCGCGGCGAGCGGCCGCCCGAACTGGGCGCGATCGAGCGTGTATTGCCGCGCGGCGTGGAAGCACGTCTCGGCCGCGCCCATCGAGCCCCAGGCGATGCCGTAGCGGGCACGGTTGAGGCAGCCGAACGGACCCTTGAGCCCCTGCACCTCGGGCAGCAGCGCGTCCTCGCCGACCTCGACCCCGTCCATCACGATCTCGCCGGTGATCGAGGCGCGCAGCGAGAGCTTGCCTTCGATCTTGGGCGCGGACAGGCCCTTCATGCCCTTTTCGAGCACAAAGCCCTTGATCCCGCCACCATGCGCCTCGCTCTTCGCCCACACGACGAAGACGTCGGCGATCGGCGAGTTGGTGATCCACATCTTCGAGCCGGTCAGGCGATAGCCGCCATCGATCTTGGCGGCACGGGTGCGCATCGATCCGGGGTCGGAGCCGGCATCGGGCTCGGTCAGCCCGAAGCAGCCGACCCATTCGCCGGTCGCGAGCTTGGGCAGATACTTCTGCTTCTGTTCCTCGGTGCCGTAAGCGTTGATCGGGTGCATCACGAGGCTCGACTGCACGCTCATCGCCGAGCGATAGCCCGAGTCCACCGCCTCGACCTCGCGCGCCACCAGGCCATAGGCGACATAGCCGAGCCCGGCGCCGCCATAGGTTTCGGGAATGGTCGGGCCGAGCAGGCCGAGCTGGCCCATCTCCGACATGATCTCGCGGTCGAAATCCTCGTCGAGAAACGCCTTGGTCACGCGCGGCAGCAGCCGTTCCTGCGCATAGGCGCGCGCGGCGTCGCGCACCATGCGCTCCTCGTCGGTCAGCTGCGCATCGAGCGCGAACGGGTCCTGCCAGTCGAATCGGCCCATTGCGGCCATCTTGTCCTCTCCCAGAATCGTTTATTGCGGCGCGGGCGCGGATGGTGGCGCCGGCGCGGGGTTTGCCGCGGGCTGCGCCTGTCCCTGCATCGCCGCCGCCTCCAGCACCGCAAGCGCGCGGCGCGCCTCGATATAGCGCCCGGCCGCCGCCATCCAGCTTTCGGCGCCCTGCGCGCCGGGTAGGCGCGCGACCTCGGCCAGCGCCGCCTCGACATGGCCCTGGCCCAGCATGCGCTTGGCGCGGGTCAGCCGCTCGCGGGGGTGCGGGCTCGGCGCATTGTCCTTGCGGATGATCACCAGCGTCGAGAATTCGCGCTGCAGCCGTTCCAGCCAGCCGTCGCCGGGGGCGGCGGAGGACAGGCGCGGGGCGATCTGGTCGAGCGCCGAGCGCAGATCTTCGAGCGTCACCGGCTCGCCGGCGGCGCGCACCACGGTCGCCACCGCCTGCGGGTCGCTGGTGCTGAAGCGGCGGCGCAGCTCGCCATCGATATAGCCGAGCGGCTGGCCGCGATCGAGCGCGCGCCGTGCCGACAGGACGAGCATCAGCGCCTCGGCCTTGCCCGCGCTGCCTGCGGCGTTGCGCGCATCGGCATCGCTCGCTCGCAGCCGCGCGTCGAGCGCGTCGAGCCGCGCGGCAAGCGCTTGCTCGCGCGCGGCGAGCGTCGCGACGTCGGTGCCCGGACGCGGCGCGGGCGCGGTTGCGGCGGGAGGCTGGAATGTGGCGGGCGTACCGCCGGCGTTCCACCATCCGCCGAAGCGGAACACCGCGGCCATCACCGCGAGTCCGGCGAGGAAGGCGATCAGCCCGGCAATCAGCGCCACCGTCAGCGCATTGCCGCGGGGCGGCATTTGGGTCGGCGTGTCGGAGGTCATGGCGTTCGTTTATTCTCCTGAAGCGATCAGGGGTCAATCGCGAGCGGGCGCGCGGCGTCGATCAGCGAATCATCGCCGGGCGCCGAGGCGATCGCCACGGCATCCCAGCCCGCACCCGCCGCTTGTGCCGCCCTGGCGCTGATCGTGGCGATCCGCACTTCGGCGCGGGCGACGCCGTGACGGTCGAGCTCGCCCGCGAGCTGAACGCCGGCGCGCGCCGAGTGGACCAGCGCCACGCTTCCCCGCAGTGCCGCCGCATCGGCAAGCGGGCGCGGATCGCTGGCATAGACCGCGACCGTGGCGGCCAATGCCGGATGGTCCATCGCCGTACGGTCCTGGCCAGCGAGCCAGAGCAAGCGTTCGAACCCGGCGCTTTCGCGCAACAGGCTCGCAAAGTCGTCGTCGCCTATGCGCGCGACATCGCATCCGGCCGCGCGCGCGGCCTGGGCGGTGGCGGGGCCGATGGCGAGCACCGGCAGGCCGCGAAGGAGCGCCAGTCCCATCCCGCCGTGGCGGACCGCATTGGCGCTGGTGAGCAGCAGCCCGTCGAACCGCGCAGGATCGGGCGGCGTCCAGTGGAGCGGCTTCACTTCGAACAAAGGGATTACAAGGGGCGTGAAGCCGGCATCACGCACCCGGGCCGCGGTCGCCGCATTTCCCGGTTCGGGCCGAAGGATCGCGAGCGGGCGGCTCAATGGCCGAACATCGCCCGGAGCGCCGGGGATGCCGCGTCGAGCAATTCATGCGCGATCGCCAGCATTTCGTCCGACGTGCCCGCAAGATCGTGCCTGTCGATGCGGACATGCTCGGCGCCGTCCTCGGTCAGGAGCTCGGCGCGCAGGCGCAACCGATCCCGTTCCAGCGTCGCCAGCGCTGCGACGGGCGAGTGGCAATCGGCCCCCAGCGCGGCGAGCAAGGCCCGTTCGGTCAGCACGCAGCGTTCGGTCGCGCGATCACGGATCACGGCGAGCTGGCTGCGGGTTGCCAGGTCATCGGCGCGTACCTCGATCCCGACCGCGCCCTGCGAAGGCGCGGGCAGGAGCTGGTCGAGTGGAATCGGTGCGCCGATCTCCGGGCGCCCCAGTCGTTCCAACCCGGCAGCGGCGAGCAGGGTCGCGTCGGCCTCGCCGGCGCGGACCTTGGCGAGCCGCGTGTCGACATTGCCGCGCAAGGGGACGATGGCGAGGTCGGGGCGGATGCGCCGCATCTGCGCGGCACGGCGCGGTGAGCTGGTGCCGATGCGCGCGGCGTTCGGCAGCGCCTCGATCTTCTCCGCCCCGATCAGCCGGTCGCGGACATCCTCGCGCGGCAGCATCGCGGCGATCGCGATGCTGTCGGGCCGCAGCGTCTCGACGTCCTTCATCGAATGGACCGCGAGGTCGATCTCGCCGGCGATCAGCGCGCGGTCGAGCTCCTTGGTCCACAGCGCCTTGCCGCCGATCTCGGCGAGGGGGCGATCCTGCACTTTATCGCCGGTGGTGCGGATCGGCACGATCTCGATCATGCCGGGCGCCCAGCCATGCGCGGCGAGCAGGGCGTCGCGAACGAGATTGGCCTGGACGAGCGCGAGCGGCGATCCGCGGGTGCCGAGACGAAGCATGGGGCGGGCTCTAGCGCTCCAATACGCCGCTGTCGAACAGCTCAGACAATCTCGAACAGCCCCGCTGCGCCCATCCCGCCTGCGGTGCACATCGAGACGACGACCCAGCGCACCCCACGCTTGCGTCCCTCGATCAGCGCATGGCCGACCAGCCTGGCCCCGGTCATGCCGAACGGATGGCCGATCGCGATCGCGCCGCCATTGACGTTGTATTTCGCCGGATCGATGCCGAGCGTGTCGCGGCAATAGAGGCACTGGCTCGCAAATGCCTCGTTCAGCTCCCACAGGCCGATATCCTCGACCCTGAGGCCGGCGCGGTCGAGCAATTTGGGGATCGCGAACACCGGGCCGATGCCCATCTCGTCCGGGTTGCAGCCGGCGGCTTGGAAGCCGCGATAGATGCCGAGAATGTTCCTGCCCTCGGTTTGCGCCATC
Source organism: Sphingomonas sp. (assembly GCF_039595165.1). Taxonomy (GTDB): domain Bacteria; phylum Pseudomonadota; class Alphaproteobacteria; order Sphingomonadales; family Sphingomonadaceae; genus Sphingomonas. The sequence goes on along the minus strand of NZ_JBCNMA010000063.1, from coordinate 9,666 downwards.
GCGCGATCCATCACGATCTGCGCGGCGGCGCCGTCGGAAAGCTGGCTGGCATTTCCTGCGGTGACGTGGCGGCCTTCCTGGATCACCTGCCCGTCCTTCCACACGGTCTTGAGGCCGGACAGTGCCTCCACCGTCGTGCCGGGGCGGATTCCTTCGTCCTGGGTGACCGTCACCATCTCGCTGCCGGTGCGATTGCCTTGCTTGTCGAAGGTCGCCTTCTCGACGGTGATCGGGGCGATCTCCTCGGCGAAGGCGCCATTGATGAGTCCGGCCTCGGCGCGCTGCTGGCTCATCGCGGCATATTCGTCCTGGCGCGCGCGGCTGATGCCATAGCGTTCGGCGACGATCTCGGCGGTCTCGATCATCGGCATATAGGCGTGGGGCTCGTTCGCCAGCACCGACTGGTTGGCGAAGCGCGGCGCATCCTTGGTCACCGTGAAGCTGATCGATTCCATCCCGCCCGACAGCGCGACATCGATATCCCCGGCGATGATCGATCGCGCGGCCAGCGCCAGCGCAGTGAGGCCGGACCCGCATTTGCGGTCGAGCGTGAAGGCGGGGACGCTCTTCGGCAGCCCGGCGGCGAACACCGCCATGCGTCCGGCATTGCCGCCCTGCGTACTCCATTGGTTGCCGACGCCCCAGAAGATGTCGTCGATCCGCGCGGGATCCACGCCGGCGCGCGCGATCGCCGCGTTCATCACGTGCGCTGCGAGCACGGGTGCCTCGGTGGCGTTGAAATAGCCGCGATACGCCTTGCCGATGCCGGTCCGGGCAGTGGAAACGATCGCGGCCTCGCGCATGGCAACCTCTTTCGTGTTTTGGGTATGCACCTCCCTTAATAACGCATGCGCGTAATTGGAAGATTTAGTCGGTAAAGGCGGGTCGGCGCTTCTGCATATTCGCCATGACCGCTTCGATCTGGTTGGGCGAGCGAAGCAACTGAGCTTGTTCTGCGCTTTCGGCGGCGAGAATCTCCGCCGCGCGTTCCTCTGCCGAGCGATTGGCGAGCCGTTTGGCTGCGCGGATTGCGTGAGGGCTGCGCCCGGCGATTTCCCGCGCGAGCGCGAGCGCATCGCGATGCGGGTCCTGCGACAGGCGCGAGACGAAGCCCAGTGCCAGTGCCTCCTCGCCGGAGAATTCGCGCGCGGTGTAGGTGAGTTCGCGCAGCACATCGTCGCGCACCAATGTCCGCCACAGCGCGAAGCCCGCCATGTCGGGGACGATTCCCCATTTCATCTCCATGATCGACAGGCGCGCCGCCGGCTCGGCGATACGGATGTCGGCGCCCGACACGATCTGCAACCCGCCGCCGAACGCCACGCCGTGCACCGCCGCGATCACCGGCACCGGCAGCATACGCCAGCCCCATGCCACCTGCTGGAACAGATTGGCGTCGCCGAAGGCCCTGGCGTCGAGATCGAGGCCCGAACCGCCGCCGGCCATGCTCGCCATGTCGAGCCCGGCGCAAAAGGCGCGTCCCTCGCCCGACAGCACCACTGCGCGCAGGCCCGCGGTGCCCTCCAGGCGTTGAATCGCGTCGGCGAGGCCCGCGAACATCGCCGGGTCGAGTGCGTTCATCTTGTCGGGCCGGGTCAGGCGTACATCAGCGACGCCATCGGCGAACTCGATCGAAACGCGTTGCTCGGTCATGGCAAATCCTCTCGCGGTCAGCGCTTCACGCTAGACCGCGTCGAGGCGATAGCCGAGTCCCTTGGTGCTGCGGATCATCGGGCTCCCGAAATCGCGGTCGATCTTGGCGCGCAGCTTGGAGATATGGACCGCGACGACGTTGGTGCCCGGGTCGAAGCGCAGTCCCCAGACCTGCTCGAGCAGTTCGCGGCGCGAAACGAACTCGCCGCGTCGCTCGGCGAGGTAGAGCAGCAGCGCGAACTCGCGCGCGACGAGCGGAATGTGGCGCCCGGCGCGCGCGACGTCGCGGCGGATGCGGTTAATGGTGAGTTCGCCGATCCGCGTCTCGCCGGGCATGTGGCTGCGGACCCGCACGTCGACGCGCGCGGCCAGCTCGAACGGGTCGACCGGATGCGAGACCGCGTCCGCCGCGCCCGCGTCCAGCGCAGCGGCGAGCCATGCCGGGCAACCGGCGACCGCGATCTCGGGCACGCGCGTGCTGCGGATCCGGATGCCCGGACCCCAGGCGCGCAGCACCGCCGCGACGTCGCGGCCGGGAGCGGCGGGCGGCTTTCCGAGCACGAGCGCATAGCCGCGCTGCCCGATCGCATGGTCCAGCAGCGGTATGTCGATTTCGGAGAGAATCTTTTGCTCCACGTTCCAGTTATCTAGGTCGGGCTGGCCGTGAGTCTGCCGGAGAATGATCCGGTTCGGATGGGCCTGCGCGCAGCGTATCGACTTCAAGCCGCGCCAGGACGCGTACGGATTCGGTGCTATCGTCCGCTGCGAGCTCGATCAGGCGAAGCATCGCGTCGTCCCCGCCCCGCACGGATTTCATGGCCTGTAGCGCGGTTCGGCGCATGCGCGGGTGCGGATGGCGCCGGACGAGATGCTCGACCAGGTCCACGCCATTGCCACCACCGAGATGCGCGGCGAGCGTGACGAGCGCTTCGGCTGGCGCCGTCGTCAGCCCCTCGGCGATCGTGCCCCGCGCGATATCGAACCGGTATTGGTCGATCCAGGGATGGCTGGGGTGCTGGCCGAGGATGTTGAGCGAGACCGAGAAGCGGTCGGGCGGCAGCTGGACATGCACGTCGCGACGCATGCGATAGAGCATCAGCTTGCCGGGATCGAGGCGCGCGCGCTCGACGAAGCGGAGCTCGGCATCCGATCCGGGCGACCCCTCGACCGACCATCCGTCATATTCGTAATAGTCGCTCCAATAGCCGGGGCCGGCATAGCCATAGGTCAGGAATGGAAAATTATGGTCGTGCGGCAGGCCGTAGAAGAACGGCGCGGGCCCGCTCGCCTGGACTACCGCATCCTCGCTCGCGGGCCAGAAATTGGCGCGGATGACATAGCGCCCATTGGGCGGACTCAACAGGAACACCTGCGGACCATAGCCGTTCGCGGCGCTTTGCCGGGTGCAGCGCAGTTTCAGCTCGTCGATCGCCAGGTCGGCGAGGAAGCCCCGGTTACGGCCGAGCCTCGCGAGCAACGGCCCAAGCGCGGCGAAGCTTTCCTCATCATGCGGATCGAAGGGGATCGAATCGAGTGCGTCGGTGAGGTCGTCGAGCGCGATCGGCTCGCCGCCCCCGGGGTCGATCAGGCGCGGCATGGCTGGGCCAGCCGCCGGTCGAGCGCGGGAAGCGTCGCGCGCGCCGCGGCGCGGACCTCGGCGTTGGGATCGCCGGCGCCCATCTCGGCCAGCCGACGCCGCGCCGTTCGCGCGTCGAGCATCAGCCATTCGCGCATCGCCGCCCAGCGCAGGTGGAAGGCCGGGTGACGCGATGCGCTTTCGAACGCTTCGGCCGCATCCGCGCGTCCGCTGATGCGCAGGAAAGTCAGCAACATCTCGATCCGCGACGTGGCGTCGTCGGCGCTCGCCGCGCGCACGAAGCGGCCATCGGTCACGGCATATTCGCGCATCAGCGGCGCGGCGCCCGGCTTGATCGTGGCGATGAGCGCAACGATATCGCTGTCGGCTTCGACGACCAGGTGCCCGCAGCGCCGCCCGTCCTGGCGGACCAGCTCGCCATCGCCGAGGACGAGAGGCTCGATCTCGGCCGCGGGGGGTTCCGCCGCGGCGTTGAAGTCCGGACCAGCGAGCTTGGCCTGCCACCGCCGCATGCTGGCGTTGCCGCCGCGGACATAGCGCGTCAGCGTGATGCGCCCGGGAATGACCAGTGTCGCCGGCACGGGAATTTTCCGGAGCGCTTCGGCGGAGGTGATCGTCGCAGCGACGGTGACGGTCGGGCAATCGATCAGCACGATGCCCGTGCGAAGTGCGTCGCGGCTGGTCTTGAACGGCGGTTCGAACCACGGATCCGTCCGCAGCGCCGCGATGAGCGGTGCCAGCAGCCGTTCGGTCCAGTCGGTGCTCAGGAGCAGCGCCTTCGCCTGCGCTTCGACCTGTGTCGCGCTGGCGTCATGCGTGAACCGGGCGGCGATGGCTTGCAGCGGCCCCGCAAGCCAGGCTGCGTTGATCGGAGCCGAACGCGCCCGCGCGCCGGCAAGGGCCTGTTCCGCCGCAATGCCGGCATCCGCGGGCATCAGGACGCTGGGTTGGGATAGGTCTCGTAGACCAGGATCGCGATCGCGATCATCATCTCGAAAATATCGTCGCCCGCCATTTCGATGGCACGGATCGCGCCATGGGTGGCGATCTGCGTTCCGAGCGCGGCGATCTCGGTGATAGGCAAGGTGATCATCGGCGTTCTCCCTGCTGGATAACGCCGCGATGCTAGGCCGGTGCGGATGTGGCGCAGAGTTAAATCGAGTTTAGGATGAGCAACGCCGCGGCCATTGCCGCGCCCGGCGGCGACCGCTAGGCGGACGCGATGGCGATCGCTCCGCTTCCCTTCGATCCGGCTGCCTTTTTCGACACGAGGTCGGCGGGGCATGGCCATGCGCTGGGCATCCGCTACGCCGCGCACGGCGCCGACTGGTGCGAGCTCGGCTTGCCCTATGCCGACTCGCTGATCGGCGATCCGGCACGCGGGGTGATCGCATCGGGCCCGATCGTCGCGCTGCTCGACATGGCGACCAGCGTGGCGGTGTGGATGAAGCGCGGCGGGTTCCTGCCGCACGCGACGCTCGACCTGCGCGTCGACTATCTCCGCCCCGCAACTCCTGGCCGCGAGGTGATCGGGCGCGGCGAATGCTATCGTGTCACCCGGTCGATCGCCTTCGTCCGCGGCATCGCGCATGACGGCGATCCCGAGGATCCGGTCGCCCACGTCGCCGGCACCTTCATGTTCACGGGCATGCCGGCATGACCTTGCCGCCCTATGCCGCGCTGCTCGGCATCACCGCCGAGACCGGGGACGGTGCGCCGGTCCTGGCGATGCCGTTCGGCGCCGATGTCGTCGGCCGCCCTGGCTTCGTGCATGGCGGCGCGCTCGCCGGGCTGCTCGAGATGGCGGCGATCGTTGCGCTCAAGCACGCGCTGGAGGCCGAGGATCGGGGCGGAACGGGGATCAAGCCGGTCAACGTCACGGTCGATTTCATGCGCGGCGGGCGTGAGAAGGTGACGCGCGCGCAGGGCAAGGTCACGCGGCTCGGTACGCGCATCGCCAATGTCGAGGCGGCGGCGTGGCAGGACGATCGCGAGCGGCTCGTCGCGAGCGCGCGGATGAACTTCCTGCTCGCCGGCGCGGACTAGCTCGCGGGCGTCAGCTTGAGCAGGCGGCCCTGCGATCCGTTGCGGCCGTCCTCAAGCAGCCAGATCGCGCCGTCGGGGCCTTCCTCCACCTCGCGGATGCGCGCGCCCATCGGCCATTGATCGCCCTTTGCCGCGCGCGTTCCGTTCACATCGACGCGCACCAGTGCCTCGCTCGACAAGCCGCCGATGAACAGGTCGCCCGCCCATTGCGGGAACAGCTTGCCCGAATAGACCATGAGGCCGCCCGGCGAGATCGCCGGGTTCCACGACACCTTCGGCGCCTCGAACTCGGGCCGGGTCTTGTGGTCGGGGATGTCGCGGCCGTCATAATGGTCGCCGTCCGAGACGATCGGATAGCCGTAATTCTTGCCCGGCAGGATCAGGTTGACTTCGTCGCCGCCTTGCGGCCCCATTTCCTGCTCCCAGAGATTGCCGGCCTTGTCGAAGGCGATGCCGAGCAGGTTGCGATGGCCATAAGACCAGATGGCGGGGTGGAAGCCCTTGGCGGTGAGCCCGGGATCGCCCGCCGGCTTGCCGTCGAGCGTCAGGCGCAGCACCTTGCCCAGCGTCGACTTGGGATCCTGCGCAGGATCGAACCTCTGCCGCTCGCCATTGGTGAAGAACAGGTGCTGCCCGTCGGGCGCGAAGGCGATGCGGCCGGAATAATGGCCGTTGCCTTCGACATAGGGCGTCGCCTGGAACAGCCGCTCGACGCCCGCCAGCACGCCCCGGCCCGCCCGGTCGGAGGTCAGCTGCCCGCGCGCGAGCACCACGCCCTTGCCGCCCGGCCCGGCTTCCGAGAAGCTGAAATAGACGAGGCCGTTGCGGGCGAAATCCGGATGCAGCACGACGTCCTTGAGCGCACCCTGGCCTGCGCTGTCCACCGGCGGAATGCCGTGGATCGTCGTCCGGATCTTGCCGTCGGCGCTCAACTGGACGAGCTCGCCCGTCTTCTCGGTCACCAGCATGCGGCCGTCGGGGAGAAAGGTCATCGCCCAAGGCGCGTCGAAATCGGCGACCACCTCGATCTTAAACGGTGGGCCGGCCTCGCCGTCCTGCGCCGGCTGGCTGTTGCCGGGCTCGGCGCTGGTGCAGGCGAACAGCGTGAGCGAGACGGCGGCGATCGGCAACGGGCGCATCCATGTCCTCCAAGGTGGCGGGCCCGCAACGCGCGGGAGAACGCGATGTTGCACGTCGCATGCGGCGCGGCAAAGCCCAATCCTGCGTGCGGAAACCCTCCGGCGGCATACTGACTCGAAATCCTTGCCGTTGCCGCGGCAAACGCCTATAGAAGCGCTGTTCTCGACATCGGAAACCTTGCCGAGGCCGGCCCCACGGGGTGCGGCGGCGACGAGGTGTATTCGATGCCTATTGGAGTTTCTGCGTGGCGGACATGGCTGCCCTCACCCGTCTGATCGAGCCCGAGGCGCGTGCCCTGGGCTTCGATCTGGTGCGCGTGAAGATGTTCGGCGGCACCAGCGATCCGACGCTGCAGGTGATGGCCGAGCGTCCGGAGACCCGCCAGCTGACGATCGACGATTGCGCCGATCTGTCGCGGCGCATCTCCGAGCGGCTCGACGAGCTCGAGGCTGCGGGCCGCGATCCGATCGAGCATGCCTATCGGCTCGAGGTGAGCTCGCCGGGAATCGACCGGCCGCTCACCCGGCTCCAGGATTTCGAGGACTGGAAGGGCCATGAGGCCCGCATCACGCTCGCCGCGAAGATCGACGGGCGCAAGCAGTTCAAGGGCGACCTGGCGGGGGTCGAGGACGGCAAGGTCGCGATCGTCGATACGACCGGCGCGATGCACGCCATCGCCTTCGACCAGATCGAGGACGCCAAGCTCTTGATCACCAACCGGCTCATCGCCGCAACCCAACCGCTCTCCGCCGAGGGCGCAGACGAATTCGAAGCAGAGGAACAGGACTGATGGCCACCGCCATTTCCGCCAACAAGGCCGAGCTGATTGCCATCGCCAATTCGGTGGCGAGCGAGAAGATGATCGACAAGGCCATCGTCATCGAGGCGATGGAGGACGCGATCGAGCGCGCCGCCAAGAACCGCTACGGCGTCGAGAACGACATCCGCGCCAAGCTCGACCCGCAGACCGGCGATCTCCGGCTCTGGCGCGTGGTCGAGGTGGTCGAGGCGGTCGACGACTATTTCAAGCAGGTCGACTTGAAGGGCGCCCAGAAGCTGCAGAAGGACGCCAAGGTCGGCGACTTCATCGTCGATCCGCTGCCCCCGATCGAGTTCGGCCGCATCCAGGCGCAGGCCTCCAAGCAGATCATCTTCCAGAAGGTCCGCGACGCCGAGCGCGAGCGCCAGTATGAAGAGTTCAAGGACCGCCAGGGCGAGATCATCACCGGCGTCGTCAAGCGCGTCGAGTTCGGTCATGTCGTCGTCGACCTCGGCCGCGCCGAGGGCGTGATCCGCCGCGACGCGCAGATCCCGCGCGAAGTCGTCCGCGTCGGCGACCGCGTGCGCAGCCTGATCCTAAAGGTGGTGCGCGAGACCCGCGGACCGCAGATCTTCCTCAGCCGCGCGCATCCCGACTTCATGAAGAAGCTGTTCGCGCAGGAAGTCCCCGAGATCTACGACGGCATCATCGAGATCAAGGCGGCTGCCCGCGACCCGGGCTCGCGCGCCAAGATCGGCGTGATCAGCCACGACAGCTCGATCGACCCGGTCGGTGCCTGCGTCGGCATGAAAGGCTCGCGCGTCCAGGCCGTCGTGCAGGAGATGCAGGGCGAGAAGATCGACATCATCCCCTGGTCGCCCGACACCGCGACCTTCGTCGTCAACGCGCTCCAGCCGGCGAACGTCGCGCGCGTCGTCATCGACGAGGAGGACGACCGCATCGAGGTGGTGGTTCCCGACGACCAGCTCAGCCTCGCGATCGGGCGCCGCGGCCAGAATGTCCGCCTCGCCAGCCAGCTCACCGGCAAGGCGATCGACATCCTGACCGAGACCGATTCGAGCGAGAAGCGCCAGAACGAGTTCGTCCAGAACAGCGAGATGTTCCAGAACGAGCTCGACGTCGACGAGACGCTCGCGCAGCTGCTCGTCGCCGAGGGCTTCAGCAGCCTCGAAGAGGTCGCCTATGTCGAGCTCGACGAGATCGCGGGCATCGAGGGCTTCGACGAAGAACTGGGCCAGGAGCTGCAGAGCCGCGCGACCGAGGCGCTCGAGCGCCGCGAGGAAGCCAATCGCGAGATGCGTCGCGGGCTCGGCGTCGAGGATGCGCTGGCCGACATCCCTTATCTCACCGAAGCGATGCTAGTCACGCTCGGCAAGGCGGGGATCAAGACGCTCGACGACCTCGCCGACCTCGCCACCGACGAGCTGATCGCCAAGAAGCGCGCCGAGCCGCGCCGCCGCGGTGACGGCCCGGCCGCACCGCAGCGCGAAGGCGACAAGGGCGGCGTGCTCGGCGAATACGGCCTCAGCGAAGAGCAGGGCAACGAGATCATCATGGCCGCGCGCGCGCACTGGTTCGAGGATGAGCCGGCCGCGGGCGAAGACGCGCCGGCTCCGGCCGGTGGGGAGGACGCAGTTGCGGACTCCGAGCAATGAGACCCCGGCTGAACTGACGGACGGTCAGCGTGCGGACGGAGGCCCCGTCCGCACCTGCATCCTCTCGCGCGCGGAGTCCCCGCGCGACGGGCTGATCCGGCTCGCGCTGTCGCCCGACGGCGAGGTGCTGCCCGACGTCCGCGCCAAGGCGCCCGGCCGCGGCGCGTGGATCGGCGTCGGCCGCGCCGAGCTTGAGGCGTCGGCCAAGAAGCTGCGCGGCGCCCTGTCGCGCGCATTCAAGACCAACGACCTGCGCATCCCCGGCGATCTCGGCGATCGCATCGCCGCGCAGCTCGAGCGCGCGCTGCTCGACCGGCTCGGGCTCGAGGCCAAGGCCGGCCATGTCGTGATCGGCGGCGAACGCATCGAGAAGGCCGGGCGCAGCGGCAAGCTTCACCTGCTGCTCCACGCGTCGGACGCCGGCGCCGACGGCTCGCGCAAGCTCGACCAGGCACTGCGCGTCGGTAACGATCGCGAAGGTTCCGGCGACACGGGCTTCACATTGCCGCTGACGCGCACCATATTGTCCTTGGCCCTGGGCCGCGAAAATGTGGTACATGTCGGCCTGACAGGCCCCAAGGCAGCCGCGCGGGTGAGCGAAGCGCTCTCCCGCTGGCTGCATTTTATCGGTCCCGATCCAGACCCCAAACCTTGCGAAATGGCTTCGCAAGGCGCATCGGGCGCTGGCGGCGACGAGACGAACGACGAACAGACGGGAATTTGAGTTGAGCGATACCGAAAACGACAAGCCGAAACTGGGCATGCGCCAGCCGCTGGGGCTGAAGCGCACGCTC
>NZ_JBCNMA010000062.1:0-18166 GCF_039595165.1 Sphingomonas sp. | reverse complement strand
CGACTTGACGCGGGCCGGCTTCGCCGATGCCGAGGCGGCGGCGCGGCTGGTCGAGGGTTGGCGGGACGCGCGTTACCCGGCGCTGCGCAGCGCCCCCGCCCGCGCGGCGCTGGAGACCGTGCTGCCGCGGCTGATCGCGGGGATCGGCGCGGCGCCCGATCCCGACCGCGCGCTGCTGCGGCTCGACACGATCCTTTCGCGGCTGCCGAGCGCGCTCAATCTCTTCAACTTGCTCGAGGCCAGCCCCAAGCTGACCGAATTGCTCAGTACGATTCTGTGCCACGCCCCGACGCTGGCCGAGGCGCTGGCGCGGCGGGTCGAGCTGATCGACGGGCTGATCGACGCAAGCGCGCTGGCGCCGGTCGGCGACGTGCCCGCGCTCGCCGCGGAGATGCGACGGCGCGAGGCGGGGGACGATTACCAGCGCCTGCTCGACCATGTCCGGCGCATCGTCGGCGAGAAGCGCTTCGCGCTCGGCTCGCAGATCGTCGCGGGCGCGAGCGATCCGCTCGACGTCTCGGCGGGCTATTCGCGTGTCGCCGAAGCCGCGCTCGAGGTGCTGGCACAGGCCGCGATCGACGAATTCTCGGTGCGCCATGGCCGCGTGCCGGACAGCGAGCTGGCGATCCTCGCGCTGGGGCGGTTTGGCGGCGGCGCGCTGACGCACGCCTCCGACCTCGACCTCATCTTCCTGTTCACCGGCGACTACATGGCCGATTCCGATGGCGAGAAACCGCTCGGCGCGGTGACCTATTACAACCGTTTGGCGCAGCGCGTGATCGCGGCGATGTCGGTCGCGACCGCGGCGGGCGCGCTCTACGAGGTCGATACGCGGCTGCGGCCGTCGGGCGCGCAGGGCCCGCTGGTGGTGTCGCTCGACGGCTTCGCCAAGTACCAGCGCGAGGACGCCTGGACCTGGGAACATATGGCGCTGACCCGGGCGCGGCCGGTGTTCGGCTCGGCGCAAGCCCGAGCGCAGGTGCAGGCGGTGATCGACGCGGTGCTCGCCGGCGACCGTCCGGCGCGCGACATCGCCGCCGATGCGCGCAAGATGCGGGCGGACATGGCAGCGCACAAGCCGCCGGCGGGGCCGCTCGACGCCAAGCTGCTGCCCGGCGGGCTCGTCGACCTCGAATTCGCGGTGCATACGCAGCAGCTGGTTTATCGCGCGGGCTTCGATCCGGAGCTGCGGCGCGCGATCGGCGAACTGGCCGCCGAGGGGCTGGTGTCGCCGGCGCTGACCGACGCGCTCGAGTTCCTCACCCGGCTGCTCGTGACGCTGCGCCTCGTCGCGCCCGACGCGCAGCCGCCCGCGCCGGCCACGCGTCCGGTGGTCGCACACGCCGTCGGGGCGCCCGATTGGGAAGGCGTGCTTGCGTCGCTCGACCGCCACCGGCAGGAGGTGATGGAGGCCTGGGCCGCGGCCGCGGGCAAGCAGGAGGACCGGACATGACGATCGCGCCAGGTGACCAGCTCCCCGCCGTCGAGTTGCTCGATGCGCAGGGCGAGGGCTTTTCGCTTGCCCGCTACGCCGGCAAGCCGCTGGTGCTCTATTTCTACCCCAAGGACGATACCGCCGGCTGTACGCGCGAGGCGCAGGAGTTCACCGCCGCCAAGCCCGCGTTCGACGCGGCGGGGGTGCAACTGCTCGGCATCTCCAAGGACACCGCGGCGAAGCACCGCAAGTTCGCCGAGAAATACGGTCTCACCGTCCCACTCGCGACCGATGACGGCGCCGCGCTGGAGGCGTTCGGTACCTGGGTCGAGAAGACGCTCTACGGGCGCAAATATATGGGGATCGACCGCTCGACCTTCCTGTTCGGCGCCGACGGCAAGCTCGTGCGCGAGTGGCGGAAGGTGCGCGTGCCGGGCCATGTCGAGGAAGTGCTCGCGGCCGCCAAGGCGCTGGGCGCGGGATGATGGAGACCGTCGCGCAGGCGGCGCGCGCGGTGCTGCTCACGTCCGAGCCGGCAGCGAAGGCGATGGCGGCGCGGCGCGCGGCGCGAGACTGGCGGCTGGGCCGGCTCGATCACCGCTTCGACGTCGCGATGCCCGATCGCCCCGCCTGGCCCGACCAGCCCGAGTTGCTCCCGCCCAGCCGCATGCCCAAGCGCGGCCGCGGAGGATCGCAGCGCGGCCGGATCGCACTGGTCCACGCGCTGGCGCATATCGAGTTCGTCGCGATCGACCTCGCCTTCGACATGGCCGGCCGGTTCGGCGGCCAGTTCCCGCGCGCCTTCACCGACGACTGGCTGAAGGTCGGGGCAGACGAGGCCATGCACTTCGCGCTGCTCGACCGGCGGCTACGCCAATTGGGGAGTCACTATGGGGCGATGCCCGCGCATGCCGGGCTATGGGAAGCGGCCCAAGCGACCGCGCACGACCCCGCCGCGCGGCTCGCCGTCGTGCCGATGGTGCTGGAGGCCCGCGGGCTCGACGTGACACCGGTGACTATCGATCGCCTCGAGGCGGTAGGCGACGAAGCTACTGCGCGGATTCTGAAGCGGATTTTCAACGACGAGATCCGCCATGTCGCGGCCGGTACGCGTTGGTTCGAATCCTGGTGCGCCGAGCGCCGAATCACCCCCGAGACCGAGTGGCGCGCGCTGCTCAACTGCTATTTTGGGGGAGCCATTAAGCCGCCGTTCAACGACTCGGCGCGTGCGACAGCCGGTCTGACGCGCGAATATTACGCAGCGCTTGCCGAGGCGTGAGCCACCGGTTCTAAGGGCAATCGTCAGGGCGCGGAGGGGCTGCTTCCTGCACTTTTGGTTTTAACGAAGGCGTGTGCCGTTGTTGGCGCGTGTCTATGGTCGCCGGGGACTCATGGTCAGCACCGTACTCAACGCGAACCTTGCCACGCGGTTCCGCAATTTTTTCACGACGCGCGATTTCATTTTCCATGACGGCCGCGACCTCCGCCGGTTCAGCGTCGCCGGCCGCACCCAGGCGCTGCTCGCCGGCATCGCCGCGATCACCGTCACCTTCTCCGCCTATGGCGTCTCGCAGGCCGCGTTCGGCGCGATCATGGCGACCGGCATCGCCGGCGAAGCGACCACGCCCGAAGCGAAGCTCGCCAGGATGCGCAACGAGATGGCGCAGATGGAAGCCGATGTCGAAGCGGTGAAGCAAGCCGCGCAGATCCACGCCGCCCGCGTCGAGCAGCGCCAGAAGATCATCGCCGGCGTGCTGACCGGCAAGGGCTCGCCCGCCGATGTCGGCGAGCCGGTTCCCGCCGCCGAACTGACCGGCGGCAGCAAGATCGCCCAGGAAGTGCTCGCCCCGCTGCGCAAGGTCGAGGCGCGCCAGGCCAAGCTCGCCGAGCAGGCCCGCAAGACCGCGCAGATCCGCATCCACCTCACCACCAACCACCTGCGCAGCCTCGGCATCAAGCCCGAGCGCTACGTCGCCGGCGGCATGGGCGGCCCGTTCGAGCCGGTGACGTCGGAAGCCGCCGCCGCCGCGGCGAGCAGCGCCACCGGCGCCGCTGCGGAGACCAGTGCCGACGCGCAGTTCCGTTCGCTCTTCCAGACCTGGCAGAAGCTCGACGTGCTCGAGCAGACGGTGATCTCGATCCCGTCGATGCAGCCGGTCGAGAACGTCAAGCTGACCAGCAGCTTCGGCGTCCGCTCCGACCCGTTCCACGGCTCCGCCGCGATGCACGCCGGCGTCGATATCCCGGGCCCGCTCGGCACCCCGGTTTATGCCACCGCCGACGGCGTGATCGGCCGCGCCGGCCGCTTCGGCGGCTATGGCAACCTCATCACCGTCAACCACGGCAAGGGCATCGAGACGCGCTACGGCCATCTCTCGAAGATCCTCGTTGCTTCCAACACCCGCGTGCGCCGCGGCCAGCTGATCGGGCTGATGGGCTCGACCGGCCGCTCGACCGGCAGCCACCTCCATTACGAGGTGCGGATCGACGGCGCGGCGGTGAACCCGATGCCGTTCATGCAGAACGCCAACGTACTCGACCAGATTCAGCAACGCGCCGCGCGCGTCCAGTTGACCGCCACAACCGGCAACTGACTTCCGGGATAACAGGAGAGGGAGAGGGGCCGCCCGGCACGTCCGGGTGGCCCTTTGCGTTGGGGGCGTTCGGGGAAGCGCTGACTTCATTCTAATCCTCCCCCGCCAGGGGGAAGTGGCGCCGAAGGCGACGGAGGGGGAGGAAGCGAGCCGCCAGCCTTCTGGCATCCGCCCCCTCCGTCAGCTGCGCTGACACCTCCCCCTGGCGGGGGAGGATTACAGAAACAGGCCTGTTGCCGTGATCATCGCGCTTCCCTATCTCCCTCCCATGGTCACCGCCCTATCCCAAGAGATCGGCCTGACGCCTTCCGCCGCGGCCCGCATTGCCGCGATCGCGGCCAGGCAGGGCAAGCCCGCGATCCTGCGCCTGTCGGTCGAGGGCGGCGGCTGCTCGGGCTTCCAGTACAGGTTCGAGCTGGCCGGTACGGTGGAGCCAGATGACGCGGTTGCCGAAACCGACGGTGTGCAGCTGCTGGTCGATCCGATCAGCCTCGACCTGCTGCGCGGCGCCAGCGTCGACTTCGTCGAATCGCTCGGCGGCGCGGCGTTCCGCGTGACCAATCCCAATGCCGCGTCCGGCTGCGGCTGCGGCACCAGCTTTTCGGTCTGACGCGCTTGAAGATCGTCAGCTACAATGTGAACGGCATCAAGGCGCGCCTGCCACGCTTGCTCGAGTATCTCGCCGAGCAGAAGCCCGACGTGGTCTGCCTGCAGGAGCTCAAGTCCGCCGACGAGGGCTTTCCCGAGAAGGACATTCGCGACGCCGGCTACGGCGCGGTGTGGCATGGCCAGAAGGGGTTCAACGGCGTCGCGATCCTCGCCAAGGGCGTCGATCCGGTCGAGCGCAAGCGCGGCCTCGAAGGCGAACCCGAGGACGAGCATAGCCGCTATGTCGAGGCGGAGGTGAACGGCGTGGTCGTCGCCTCGATCTACTTGCCCAACGGCAATCCGGTGCCGGGGCCCAAGTTCGACTACAAGTTGCGTTGGATCGAGCGCCTCTCCACCCATGCCCGGGCGCTGCTCGCGGAGGAGGTGCCGGTGGTGCTGGCGGGCGACTACAACGTCATCCCCAATGACGACGACGTGTTTTCGGTGCGGGCGATGGCGGCCGACGCACTGATGCAGCCCGAATCGCGCCAGGGCTACCGCGCGCTGGTCGCGCAGGGCTGGACCGATGCGCTGCGCACGCGGTTCCCGGCGGGCGGGGTGTGGACGTTCTGGGACTATCAGGCCGGCGCCTGGCAGCGCGACGCGGGATTCCGCATCGATCACCTTCTGCTGAGCCCGCTGGCGGCCGACCGGATGACCGGGGCGGGCGTCGACAAGGACTATCGCGGCCGTGAGAAGGCCAGCGACCATGCCCCGACCTGGGTGAACCTGCGCGGCTGATTTCCCGCGAATTGGCGCGCTACGCCAAGTTTCGGCGTGTGGTTTGCCGATCGTAACAAGTGTAACGCGCTAACGCATTGATTTTGCTCATCCCTAGTGTTTGGCATGCATAATGCACTAACACAGGGGCGGGCAGGGCGCACAGACCTCGCTCCGCACAGGTGCAGAAGAGGAGCTGTATCATGCGTACGATGTTCAAGGGTTTCGCTGCTGCCGTGCTCGCCGCCGGCCTCGCCACCGCCGCCAATGCCGAGACCAAGCCGGGCACGCCAGCGCCGACCGCGACGGCGAGCGCGGAGGCCAAGCCGGTCAAGGATAAGCGTTATTGCGTAGAGACTGAAACGACCGGTTCGCGCATCGTCCGCACGGAATGCCGGACTCGCTCTGAGTGGCTCGAACTCGGTTTCGATCCCCTCGATCCGAAGTGAACGAGGGTGCGGCCCGCGGTTCCCCTATGCCGCGGGCCGCAAACCCTGTTCAGAGCGGCTTGGCGTAGATCTGATAGACGCGGTTGATCCGGCTCTCGATCGCATCGGCGATCGCCACCATCCCCTGGTTGTCGTCGAGGATCCAGCCGATCTCGCCCCGCGAGGCGCCATATTCGCTGATCGCGGCGCGACGGATATATTCGATCATCATGAAGGCGAGCTGGCTCGCCATGCGCGAGCTCTGCAGCCGCTTGACCACGCCCATCAGCGGTACGCGCATCGTGCGTACCTGGGGCTTGCGCAGCCACCACAGCAGTTTCGCCCAGCCGAACGGGAACAAACTGCCGTTGAGCGGCGCGATCGCCTCGTTGAGATCGGGCAGCGTGATCATGAACGCCACCGGCTCGCCGTCGAGTTCGGCGATGCGGATCAAGTCCTCGAACACGATCGGCTTCAGCTTCTTGCCGACATCGTCGATCTCGGGCTGGGTCAGCGGGACGAAGCCCCAATTGTCCGACCAGGCATCGTTGAGAATGGCCAGGATCGTTGCCGCCTCCTGCTCGAAGCGCGACTTGTCGACCGTGCGGATGCGGATGCGGTCGCTCTTCTCGCCCATTGCGACGATGCGCTGGACGATCGGCGGGAATTCCTGGGTGATGTCGAGCTCATAGGTCACCAGCTGCTTCGCCGGTTCATAGCCCGCGGCCTCGATCCAGCCCTGATATTCGGGCCGGTGGTGCCCCATCATCACCGTCGGGGCATGGTCATGGCCCTTGATCAGCAGGCCCGGCTCCTCCCAGATCGACAGCGAGATCGGGCCGACCGCGCGAGTCATGCCCTTGCTCCGCAGCCAGTCCTCGGCGGCGTTGATCAGCGCGCGCGCGGTGCTCGCGTCCTCCGCCTCGAACAGGCCCCAGAAGCCGGTGCCCGGGCCGAAGCCCTGCTCGGCGGGCATTTCCAGCGCGAGCTTGTCGATATGCGCCGAGATGCGGCCGACGGTCCGCCCCTCGCGCTCGGCGAGGAACAGCCGCGCCACGGCATGGCTGAACCAGCCGTTCTTCTTGGGATTGATCGTCCCGGCGACCTCGCTGCGCAGCGGCGGCACCCAGTTGGGATCGCCGCGGTTGAGGCGATAGGCGAGCTCGATGAAGTCGCGGGTATCCGTCTTGGTCGTGACCGGACGGACGGCGAGCGGGGCGTTGGCCAAGGGCGGACCTTCCTCAAAGATTGCGCGCGATCCAGTCCCGCGTTGCCGCGCGCCTGTCAACCGGACGCGGACAGGCTGATCGGTTCAAGTCCTCCCCCGCTAGGGGGAGGTGGCATGCGAAGCATGACGGAGGGGGCGGATGCCAGAACATTAGCGGCTCGTGTCCTCCCCCTCCGTCGCCTTCGGCGCCACCTCCCCCTGGCGGGGGAGGATCATCAACTTCCTGTGCCTCACCTCTGGCGCACCACATCCCCACCCGTGAAATGCCACGCAATGGCCACTATCTGATGCGAATGGCCAGACCCATGAATACGCTTACCCTCGATGCGCCCGATGCTCCGGCGGCGGCGCAGCGCGCGAAGATCCGCCTCGCCGGCGTCGCCGACGACCGCGCGATGCTGCGTGCCGCGGCGGAGCTGACGCGCGACCTGCAGACGCCCAGGCCGCTCGTCTATTGGGGCGATTTCCTGGGTTCGGCCGCGGTCGGCTATGCCGCGCTCGCCGGCGCGATCCTGCTGCCTTCGACCGGCTGGGCGATCGCCAGCGCGGTACTGGCGGTGCTGGCGCTCTATCGCGCGAGCCTGTTCATCCACGAGATCACGCACCTCAAGCACTCGCTGCTCCCCGGCTTCAGGGTCGGCTGGAACCTGCTGCTCGGAATCCCGATGATGCTGCCTTCGTTCATGTACGAAGGCATCCACACCATCCACCACAGCCGCACCAAATATGGCACGGTCGAGGATCCCGAATATCTTCCGCTGGCGCTGATGAAGCCGTGGACGCTGCCGGTGTTCCTGCTCGTTTCGGCGCTGATGCCGCTCGGGCTGCTGCTTCGCTTCGGCGTGCTCGGCCCGCTCTCGCTGCTGTCGCCCAAGCTGCGCCGCATCGTCGTCGGCCGCTATTCGGGCCTGCAGATCAACCCGGCCTATGAGCGTCGCGCCCCCGAGGGCGAGTTCGCCAGGCAGTGGCGCTGGCAGGAGATCGGCGCGAGCCTGTGGGCGATCACGCTGATGGCGCTGACCGCGACCGGCGTGATCCCGCTCAAGGCGTTCCTGGTCTTCCTGGGCGTGATCGCCGCGGTCGCGGTGATCAACCAGGTGCGCACATTGGTCGCGCATCTGTGGGAGAATGAGGGCGAGCCGCTGACGGTCACCGCGCAGTTCCTCGACAGCGTCAACGTGCCGACCGGCTTCCTGCCGTGGCTGTGGGCGCCGGTCGGGCTGCGCTTCCACGCGCTGCACCACCTGCTGCCGAGCCTGCCCTATCATGCGCTGCCCGAGGCGCACCGGCGGCTGTCGGCGGCGCTGGGGCAGGGCTCGACCTATCAAGGCGCCAACTATCCCACGCTGCGCGGGCTGATGAGCCGGCTGGCGGCGAGTACGATGAAGCAGCGCGCGAGCTGACGCAGCACCGTCACCCGAGCAAAGCGGGTCGCCGGGCGTTCCAAATGTTCGCCATTCCGCTCGCGCGGACGGACACGCGAGCCGCGCGAAAAGCCAACTTCGTCTACGACTTGTTCCACCTTTGGAATTCGCGCGGGCTGGATTTCACGTGGAACCTATTTGGTTAAGTAACGGGTTTCCGCTGATTATTCCTCGGTCTTGAGCAGCACCGCCTCGCCGATCATCGCGAACAGCAGGAACGGCGCCCAGGCGGCCAGGAACGGCGGATAGGCCCCCAGATTCCCCATCGCCAGCGCGAAATTGTCGGCGACGAAATAGAGGAAGCCGAGCCCCATCCCGATCACGGCGCGCACGAACAGCTTGCCCGAGCGCGCGATGCCGAACGCCGCGACCGCGCCGAGCAGCGGCATCAGCACCGCCGAGAGCGGCCCCGAGAGCTTGTGCCACAGCGAACCTTCGAGCGCCTTGGTCGGCCGTCCCGCGGCTTTGAGGTCGCTCACCGCCTCGCGCAGCGAATCGAACGACATCGACTCGGCGTCGACGTTGGAGAGCGTGAACTGGTCCGGCCGCACGCCCTCGCCGATGATCGTGCTGCCGAGCGGGGTCAGCTCCCCGCTCGCCACGTCGAAGCGCTCGGCGCCGTCGACGCGCCAGCCGATCCCCTCGCGCCGGCCGGTCTTGGCGCGCACCAGCGACTTGAGCACCGCGCCGTCGCGTTCGTAGACGGTGACCCCGGCGAGCTGCGCGGCGTCGCCGCGGCCCTTGATCTGCTGGGCATGGATCAGGTGCGTGCCGTCGCGCACCCACACGTTGCTGCGGTCGCCGCGGTCGATCGGGAGCGGGCCGTAATCGACCTTCTTCCACTGCGCGAGCGTCGCGCTGGCGCGCGTCACCATGCGGTCGTTGAAGGTGAACGAGATCAGCGCGACGCCCAGCCCTGCGAGCATCAGCGGCGCCAGCACCTGATGCGCGGAGAGGCCCGAGGCCTTCATCGCGATCACCTCGCTGTTCTGGTTGAGCGTCGAGAGCGTGATGATCGTGCCGAGCAGCACCGAGAAGGGCAGGAAGGTCGCGATGATCTGCGGCACGCGCAGGCTGACATATTTCCAGACCTGCGCGTCGCCATTGCCGGGGAAGGCGAGGACGCGGCCGGATTCGCTCAGCAGGTCGAGCGTCTGCAGGATCAGCACCAGCCCGAACAGGAAGGCGAAGGTGTTGATGAGGAACGATCGCGCCATGTACAGCGACACGGTGCGCGACGGGAAGAAGTCGGTGATCGCGTGAATCATGCGCTGGCCGCCTTCCGCCGCCGCCCGGGCAACCGCTTGGCAATCGCCTTCCACGCCTTGGCGAAGACGCGCTCGAGCGCGCCGATCGGCTGGCCGCCCGGCACATAGGCGATCGTATAGTACATCCACACCACCAGCCCGGCGAACACCAGGAACGGCGCCCATAGCGCGATCAGCGGGTCGATCCGCCCCAGGCTTCCGATCGACTGCGCGTACTCGTTGATCTTGTGATAGGTGACGATCATCACGATCGACAGGAACACGCCGAGCGCCGAGGTTGATCGCTTGGGCGGGATGCCCAATGCGAGCGCGAGCAGCGGCAGCAGGAACATCGTCGCCACCTCGACCACGCGGAAGTGGAAGGCCGAGCGGCTGGTGTCGCGATCGGTCTCACTCGCCCTGGGATCGCCGCCGATGCGGGCGAGCTCGGGCAGGGTCAGCTCGAGATTGCGTTCGCCGCGCCGGCGGAACTGCTCGAACTTGGGCAGGTCGATCGGCAGGTCGTGGGCGTCGAAGGTCAGCACGCGCGGCACGTTGAACTTGGGGCTCTGGTGGATCAGCGTGCCCTTGGTCAGGCGGAAGATGATCACGTCGGGATCGTCGGTGCGCAGGAACTGGCCCTTCTCCGCGGTCGCCGAGACGATGTCGCCGCCGGGTGCGCGGGCGCTGACGAAGATGCCGGACAGGTCGGTACCCTCGTTGCGGCTCTCCTCGATGCGCAAGGTCATGCGGTCGCCGAGATTGGTGAACTCGCCCACCTTGATCGACGCGCCGAGCGCGCCGGTGCGCAGCTCGAAGCGCAGCCCCTCGTAATTGTAGCGCGCATAGGGCTGGATATAGCCGACGATCGCGAGGTTGAGCGCCGCCAGAACCACCGCATACATGTACGGCACGCGCAGCATCCGGCCATAACTCATGCCGACGGCGCGCAGCACGTCGAGCTCGGACGTGGTGGCGAGGCGGCGGAAGGCGAGCAGGATGCCGAGCATCAGCCCGATCGGGATGCCAAGCCCGAGATATTCGGGGAGCAGGTTGGCGAGCATGCGCCACACCACGCTGACCGGCCCGCCCTCGCTCGCGACGAAATCGAAGAGGCGCAGCATGCGGTCGAGCACGAGCAGCATCGCCGAGATGAGCAAGGTGGAGATCAGCGGAACCGCGATCAGTCGCGCAATATAGCGATCGAGTGCGGTCATGCGGGAGGATGCGCCCTGGCGTTCTCAAAAGCGCCGGTGAACCGGCTGTGCCGCAACGCTATATCGAACGGCGCGCGCAAATCTAGCCCGTCGCGGTTTGCGGATGAGCCGGCTCGCCGCCACCGCGCTGCGCCATCGCGTCGGCGATCGCCATTTCGAGCGCCGCGAGCGTGAAGGGCTTGCGCAGCACCGGCCGCCCGCCAAAGCGATCGTGATCGGCCGCGTCGCCGGCATAGCCGGTGACGTAGAGGATCGCGACATTGTCGAGCTGCGGCTCGAGCGCGGCGATCATCTCGGGCCCGGTCTGGCCGGGCATGATCACATCGCTGATCACGAGATCGAGGGCGTGAAGACCCGCGACGATGCGCGGCGCCGTCAGCGGATCCTCGCACGGCACGGGGCGATGGCCGATCTCCTCGAGCGCGGCGACCGTCGCGGAGAGCACGCGCGGATCGTCCTCCACCAGCAGGATGTCGAGCGCGCGATGCGGCTCGGGCCGCGGACCGATCCGCTCGGCCGGGCGCACCTCGGCCGGCTGGTCGACGTTGTGGCAGGGGAGGTAGAGCGTGACCGTGGTGCCCTCGCCCGGTGCCGAGTCGATCCGAATCTCGCCGCCCGACTGGCGGACGAAGCCGAAGATCTGGCTAAGGCCGAGCCCGGTGCCCTTGCCCACCGGCTTGGTGGTGAAGAAGGGCTCGAACACGCGCTCCATCACCTCGGGCGTCATGCCGCCGCCGGTGTCCGACACCGCGATGGTGACGTAGTTGCCCGGGCTGCAATCGCGCGCCGCCTCGCCGTCGAGCGTCGCATGGCCAGTGGCGATGGTCAGCGTGCCGCGGCCCTCCATCGCGTCGCGAGCGTTGACCGCGAGGTTGAGCAGCGCGTTCTCGAGCTGGTGCCGGTCGGCCCAGACGTGCCAGCCCGCGGCGGTGGTGCGAGTCTGCACCGCGATGCCCTCGCCCAGCGTGCGCTCGAGCAGGTTGGACATGCCGGCGATCAGCTCGGTCGGGTCGATCGCCTGCGGGGTCAGCGGTTCGGAGCGGGCGAAGGCGAGCAGGCGGCGAGTCAGCGTCGCGGCGCGGTTGGCGCCCTCGGCGGCATTGTCGATGTGTCTGACCGACTGAGTGGCCCCTTCGGGCAGGTGCCGCTTGGCGAGCTCGAGACCGCCCAGCACGATCGCGAGCATGTTGTTGAAGTCGTGCGCGATGCCGCCCGTGAGCTGGCCGATGGCCTCCATCTTCTGCGCCTGGCGGAGCTGCGCCTCGGCGGCGGCACGCTCGCGCGCTTCCTCCTGCAGGCCTGCAGTGGCGGCGGCGACCGCTGCCTCGAGCTCGACCGCGCGCTCCCGCTGCGCCTGGGCCTCGGCGGCGGCGGCGGCGCGCTCGCGGATCGCGCGGATGTTGAGCCAGCCCAGGATCATCGCGCCGATCACGATCAGCATGCCGAACAGGATCAGGTTGCGCGTTTCTTCTTCGGCTTCGGCCGAGGTCTGGCGAGCGCGGCGCGACCGTTCGTTGAGCAAGGTGCGCTCGGCGGCGACGATGCGGCCGAGCAGTCCCTGGATGCGCGGCAGCACCGGCGAACGGCGCGCCTCGTCGAAATAGGCGTAGGCGGCCGCGTTGCGGTTGAAACGGGTGTGGAGCGCGATCCGCGCCAGCTCCTTGCCGCGATCGGCGAAGGCGGTGCGCAGCTCGGGGATCAGCTCCGCCTCGGGCTCGTGGCCGCGGGTGCGGCGGGCGAGCAGGCTGAGCTGGCCCTGGGCACGCTGCCACTCGGCGACATAGTCGCGGCCCACGCTCTCCTCGCCGCTGACGACGTAGCGGGCGAGCGTCGCCTCGGCGCTGGCCATGGTGCCGGCGAGGCTCTGGGCGAGGATCATCACCTCGTAGCTTTGCGACTGGCGGGCGAGGGCGGCGTCGCGCACGGCGTCGGCCGAGCGCTGGTTGCTGATCAGCGCGGCGAGGACCCCGATGCCGAGTATGGCGATCAGGACCATCATCACCGCGCGCCAGTCGAGCCGCGCGATACGCTGCGCCAGTCCGATACCCTCGCTCATGACCGCGATTCTAGGCCTGCCGGAGGCCGGTAGCCAGCCCTAACCGATCACCCCGACCGCCTGGCCCGCAGCCTTGAACATGCCGAGGATGCGCTGGACCTGTTCGGGCGTGTGCTCTGCGCAGAGCGAGCAGCGAAGCAGGAAGGTACCGGCCGGGGTCGCCGGCGGGCGCGCCATGTTGACGTAGAGGCCGTTGTCGAGCAGCGCCTGCCACATCGCCACCGCCTGCTCCTGATCGTCGAGGATCACGGCGATGATCGCGCTCTCGGCGCTCTCGGTGCCGAGCTTGAAGCCCATTTCCTTGAGGCCCGAATGCACTGCGCGGGCATTCTCCCAGAGGTGCTGGCGCTTGTTGTGGGCGTGCTGGAGCTTGCGGATCGAGGTCGCGGCGGTGGCGACCACGCTCGGCGGCAGGCTCGCGGTGAAGATATAGGCGCGGCAGGCGAGGCGGATCGCCTCGAACTTCGGGTGATTCGACACGCAGAAGCCGCCGACGGTGCCGACCGACTTGGAGAAGGTGCCGACGATGAAGTCGACATCGCCCTCGCAGCCCTGGTCCTCGTACACGCCGCGGCCATTGGGACCGTAAAAGCCCATCGAATGCGCCTCGTCCGAAAGCACCATCGCGCCGTGCTTCTTGGCGACCGCGACCATCTCCTTCAATGGCGCGACGTCGCCGAGCATCGAATAGACGCCCTCGAGCACGACCAGCTTGCCGGCCTCGGCGGGCAGGCGGCCGAGGCGCTTGTCGAGGTCCTCGACGCTGTTGTGGCGGAAGCGCACGATTTCGGCATAGCCCTGCTTGCAGCCGTCGTAGATCGAGGCGTGGCTGTCGGCGTCGAGGATGATGTAGTCGCCCTTGCCGGCGAGGGTCGAGATCATCCCGAGATTGGCCATGTAGCCCGTCGAGAAGACGATCGCGCCCGTGGTGCCGTAGAAGTCGCGCAGCGCCTGCTCGACCTCCATATGATCGCGGAAAGTGCCGTTGAGCATGCGGCTGCCGTTGGTGCCGCTGCCGAACTGGTCGAGCGCGTCCTTGCCGGCCTGGATCACGTCCGGATCGAAGGTCATGCCCATGTAATTATAGGTGCCGAGCAGGATCGTGTCCTTGCCCTTGATCACCGCCTCGGTCGGCGACTTCACCTGCTCCATCACGATCGCGAAGGGATCGGTGACGCCGCTGTCGAGCAGCGCCTGGCGCTCGGCGATGAGGCCGTCGAACTTGCTCATCAGGTCGGGCTTCGCACCGGCCGGAATGGTCGGTGCGTCGGCGGTCGCGATCGAGTCGGTCATGTCAGGCGGCCTTGAGCTTCTGGACGGCATCGACGAGCTGGCCGACGGTCTCGATCTCGGCCTGCATGTTCATCGTGATGATGATGTCGAACTCGTCCTCGATCGCGGCGACGAAGTCCATGACGGTGAGGCTGTCCCACTCCAGGTCACCGGCGAAGGTGGTGGAATCGGTGAGGTCGATGCCCTTCTTGTTGAAAGGCTCGATCAGGCCGGAGACGGTGGCGAAGATGTCGTTGCGGTCGCTCATGCGCGGTCCTTAATTTGCTTGCCGCCAAGTGCCAAGCGAATGCGGCGGAAACGGGGTCGCGGTGCGGCGGATCAGAGCAGCCCCTCCGCCCGATACCAGGCCGCGGTCTGCGCGAGGCCATCCGGCGTGGCGATCAGCGGAACCCAGAGCGCGGCCGGCGGGCGGCGGCTGGGGTCGGTGGTCCAGTCGGGGTGGCTGAGATAGGCGGCGCGGTCCGGGGTGAGCTTGGCGTTGGCCTCGCGCAAGAAGCGGTCGGCCCGCCCCGCGAGATGGAGCAGCGGACGCGGGACCGAGAGGGGGAGGGGGCGCTTGCCCACCGCTTGTCCCACCATGCGCGCGAACTGATGGTGGGTGTAGCCGCCGTCGACGCCATCGTCGCATTCGAAGATTTCGCGGCCGGGATCGGCCAATGCGAGGGTGACGAGCAGGCGCGCCAAGTCGGCGACATGGATCAGCGAGATGCGGCCTTTGGGCGGCAACAAGACGAGGCCGAGCTTCGCCATGCGGAAGATGTCGCGCATTTCCAGATCGCCAGGACCATAGACGCCTGGCGGGCGGATCATCGCCCAGTCGAGGCCCGAGTTGCGCACTTCCTGCTCGGCGCGCTCCTTCGAGTGTCCGTATTGCGAGAGCTTGGGTTCGCGCGCGGCCATCGAGGAGACATGGACGAAGCGCCTGACACCCATCGAAGCCGCCGCGGCCGCCATGTGGCGCGTGCCGTCGATATTGCCGCGGGTAAAGCCTTCGGACGTCGGCGCGTTGACCACGCCGGCGATGTGGATCACCGCATCGGCGCCGCTGGCGAGGCGGGCGAGCGCTTCCTCATGGTCGAGGCTGCCGGCGATCCAGGTGACGCCGTCGCGCGCTGGCTGCTCACGGCGGGTGAGCGCGCGGACGTGCATGCCGCGCGCGAGCGCGTGGTCGACCGTCGCCTTGCCGACGAAGCCCGTGGCGCCGGTGAGGGCGAGGGTGGTCATGTCGGTTCACCCTGGAGCGGGTGTGGGAGAAGAAGCTTTTGTTCACGCGAAGGCGCGAAGGCGCTAAGAAGAGTTGTTCGCGCAGGGGCGCAGAGAAACGCAGAGGCGCAGAGATGCACTCCCGCCGTGCCAGCGGCTCCCAGTACCCCACCGGCACCGCTTGCTGCAACGCCGGCAATGCACGGGTGCTTCGCGCAAATACAAGCAAACCTGCGCTCTCCGCACCTCTGCGCGAACCAACTTCTTCTCTCCGCGCCTTCGCGCCTTCGCGCGAACCTGATCACAGCAGCGCCATATGGTTGCGGTGGACCAGCGTGGAACGAGGCGCATAGCCCAGGATGTCGCCCTGGTCCTCGCTGCGCATGCCGAGGATCGCCTGGGCATCGGGCGCATCATACTCGGATAGGCCGCGGGCGATCGGGCCGTTAGGGCCCTCGATCGTCACCAGATCGCCGCGGAAGAACATGCCGCGGATCGCGGTGGCGCCGATCGCGAGCAGGCTGCGGCCCTCGGTCAGCGCCTGGGCCGCGCCGGCGTCGACGACGATACTGCCCTTGGCGGTGAGGCGGCCGGCGAGCCACGCCTTGCGCGCCCGCGTGCGTTTCTCGGGCAGGAAGACGGTGTGGCGCGCGTCGGTGGAGAGCGGGCGCTCGATGCGGCCGCTGGCGATGGCGAGGCTGACCCCGGCCGACGCGGCGATGCGCGCGGCCTCGATCTTCGAGACCATTCCGCCCGAGCCCATGCCCGATGCCGAGCCGCGGTCGGCCATGCCCTCGATCCGCCCGTCGATGCGCTCGACCACGGGGATATGGACCGCGCCGGGCAAAGCGGGGTTGCGGTCGTAGAGCCCGTCGATGTCGCTGAGCAGCACGACTCCGCCGGCGTCCGCCGCTTGCGCCACGCGCGCGGCGAGGCGGTCATTGTCGCCGAAGCGGATCTCGGCGGTGGCGACGCTGTCATTCTCGTTGATGATCGGCACCACGCCGAGCCCGAGCAGACGGCCGAGCGTAGCCGAGGCGTTGAGATAGCGGCGGCGGTCCTCGAGATCGTCGAGCGTGACCAGCATCTGCGCGGCGGTGAGGCCGTCGGCACCGAGCACTTCGGCCCAGACCTGCGACAGCGCGATCTGGCCGGTGGCGGCAGCGGCCTGAGCGTCCTCGAGGCTGGCGCGGCCGCCCTTGGTGAGCTTGAGCCGCCGCGCGCCGAGCGCGATTGCGCCCGAGGAGACGACCGCGACTTGCTGCCCAGCCTGTACCCGCGCGGCGATGTCGGCAGCGATCCCTTCGAGCCAGCCGCGTCGCACGCCGCCCTCGGGATCGACGAGCAGCGCCGAGCCGATCTTGACGACGAGGCGCGGGCAGATGGCGGGCGGAAAGAGATGCATCGCGCCCGCGTTAGCGCCGGTTGCGCCGCTCGCCAATCACTGGCGTGCGGTCAGTCGGCCGCCTCGACGATCGAGGCGCGGACAAAGTCGCAGCGGTGGCGGCTGATCGACTGGGCGAGGCGATCGGCGATCGCGGTGCGCGTCTCCTCGTCGCCGGCGCGGATCTCGGCGAGCTCGGCGGCGGTGAGCAGCACCACCGGGAGCAGGCGCACCGGCGAGAGCGGCATGTCGTCGATCCGCTCGGGGAAGTCCGGCGCGGGCCCGCCGACGAGCACGCCGATCGCATCGTCCGAGGTGACGAAGCGGGCCGGCACGGCATCCTTGATCGCGTGCGAGCGCGAGACGCCGGGCACTTCGATCGAGAGCACGCCATAGGCATCGAACGCGGCGCGTGCGCCCTCGGCCTCGGCGATGGTCGCGGCGATATTGGTGAGCAGCTCGAACGCCCAGCTATGCTTGAGCGGTTCGATGTTGCCCGGCGCGCCGAGCTGATCCGGCGCGAGGTCGCCGGTCTCGAGGAACAGCTCGCACTCGAAGCCATTGACCGCGCGGCCCGCACCGTCGTCATCGAACGGATCGGACATGCCGTCGGTGGCGAGTAGCACCGTGCCGCCCGCGCGCCGCGCGATGCGATAGGCTTGGCGCGTGGCCGGCCAGCGCGGGCCGCCGCGCAGGCCGGGGCTGATCACATGGCCGAGAACGTCCCTTTCGAGTGCGCCGACATCGGCCCAGAAGGCGTCGCGGCGCTGTTGCGACCGGACGAGCATGCTGTCGGGAAGCGGTGCCGGAGGTGCGCGATCGGCGTCGGGCTTCGATCCGGTCAGTCCCCGCAGCCAATCGAACAAACCCATGCGACTCTCCCTATGCCTTGGAATGGCGGGGAAAGTCATTCGGCGGGAATGTGTCGGGGTGGTGACTCGGCGTCGATGAAACGGCTTATCTGCGACCGAAGGTGTAGCTTAGCGCCACGCCTGCGGCGAACTGATTGCGCGAGCCGAGCGTGCGCGCGACGGGCGAGTCCGCAGCGTCGCCGACGAGCCGGTCGTAGCGTGCATAGGTGGCGACGCCCCAGCGGCGCGAGAGCTGGTGAAGGTGGCCGGCGGCGACCCCGACGGCCTGTACGCCGCCCTTGGGATCATAAGCGGGCAGGCCCGAGGCGGCGGCATCGGCCGACGTGATGCCGAAATAGGCGCGGTGGTATTTGCGGTCGGCGGAGCAGGGTCTCGATCTCGTTGCCCGGCAGCGAACCCGGCCGCTCCGGTTCATGC
>NZ_JBCNMA010000061.1:0-18378 GCF_039595165.1 Sphingomonas sp. | reverse complement strand
GCCATCGCCCGCCGCAGGAAGGGCTGCACGCCCGACGGCAGCGCCGCCATCGCGTCGGGCGCCTTGGCGCAAGCGTGCAGGAACGCCTCGGCCTTGCCCTCGCCCAGCCGCAGGCTCAGCGCGCCAACCGCCTCGATCAGCCCGTCGCGGCCTTCGCGTCCGGCATCCGCCAGCATCCCAGCCAGCGTGTCGCGCGCCAGCGCCGTCTCCTCACGCGCTTCGAGCGGCCGGAAGCCCGGCGTCAGCCCCGCCTCGATCGGGAAGCCGGAGAGCAGGGTCTGGCAGAAGCTGTGGATCGTCTGAATGCGCAGCCCCCCGCCCGGCGCGTCGAGCACCTTGGCGAACAGCGTGCGGGCGAGCGCGATCTTCGCGTCGTCGGGCGCCTCGCCCAGCGCATCGAGATCGTTGAACACCTCGATCCGCGGCGCGCGAACCCAGTGCGCCAGCCGCCCGCTGACCCGCGCCGCCATCTCGGCCGCGCCGGCCTTGGTGAAGGTGAGACACAGGATCGCGCCGGGATCGACGCCGCGCAGCAGCAGGCGGAACACCCGCGCCGCCAGCACCTGGGTCTTGCCCGTGCCGGCCGAGGCCGACAGCCACACGCTCGCCCCGGGACTCGACGCCGCGGCCTGGTTGCCCGCCAGCGGGGGCAGCGCGCCCGAGCTAGCGCCGCTCACGGCCATACCATTCGTCGCGCCGCATCAGCTGGTCGTACTCCGAATAGGGCGCATATTCGGGGTGCAGCTTGGCAGTGAACGGCGCGTCGCCGGTGAGATAGGCGCGCGCGGTCTCGGTGAAGTTCTCGGCCGCGACGGGCACGAACTCGCCCGGCACCATCCGCCCATATTTGCCGCCCGCATCCACCGGGGTCGCGACATAGCCGAACTCGCCGCCCCTGCGCGCCAGCGACCAATATTCGAAGCAGCTCGCCTTGCCCGAAATGCCGGCGAACCCGCCCCGCTCTGCGATCAGCCCGAGCAGGCCGAGCTGCAGGCTGTATCCCGCGCGCACCGCCTTGGTACTGGGCGGCTGGCCGGTCTTGTAGTCGACGATGCCGAGCGTGCCGTCGCCCATCGCGTCGATCCGGTCGAACTTGCCCTTGAGCGTCACCCCGGCGAAGTCGATCGCGCCGTCTTGCTCGACCGCGAGCACGCGCCGCTGCGGCCGCGCGGCGATCTCGCGCACGATCCAGCGTACGGCCTCGATCAACCGCGGCTGCCACAGCGCGCGCATCATCGGGTGTGCGCCGGCCAGCATGTTCAGTACGCGCGGCTCGAGCGCCTCGGGGTCGCAGCCGTCGAGCTTCGCCCATTTCTCGAGCACGTCGTGAACCGCCGTGCCGCGCCACGCCGCGCTCGGATCGGCATCGACCGGGTCGAGCTGGCGCAGCCGCAGCATGCGCTTGGCGTAGAAGGCGTAGGGATCGGCCTTGAGCCGGTCGACATCGGTCACCGGAATCGTTCGGGGGCGGATCACCGCGGGCGGGCACGGCTCGGGCCGTCCGGCAGGTTCGTGCACCCGCGGATCGTCGATCGCGCGCGTCCATGCCTCCAGCTCGGTCGCGCGCTCCAGCCCGCCCGACAGCGCCTCGAGGCGCAGCCAGAAGCGCGAGGCGATGGTCGGCGCCCCCGCATCGCGCTTCGCCCGGGTCAGCAGCACCTCGCGCGCGCCGAGCCCCATCGCCAGATCGTGTGCCGACAGCCCGATGCGCCGCTCCAGCCCCGGCAGCCCCAGCTCGGCGCGGATGCGCGGCGCGAGCCACGGGTCGGGTGCGGGCAAGCCCGGCCACACGCCTTCGTTGAGCCCACCCAGGATCACCAGGTCCGCGGTTTGCAGCCGTGCCTCGATCAGGCCGTAGATGGCGAGCCGCGGATGCCCGCCCTGCGGCGGACGTACCGCCACCTCGTCCATCAACGTGCGCAGGATCGCCGCGAGGCTTTCGGGTTCGACCAGCGCAGGTCCGTGCGCCGCCTCGCGCTCCAGCGAGTCGAACAGCGACGCGGCGGCGCGGCCGTCGGTCCGCCCCCACAGCCCATCGCCGCATAGCACCGTGGCGGTCTCGCGCAACTGCGCCAGCAACCCCGTCAGCGGCGCCGCGCCGCCGGCATAGAGCGCCTCCAGCGGCGCGAGCAGCGGCGCCACCTCGCGCCACCAGCCCAGTACCGCGCGTCGCAGATGGACGTCATGGCCTTCGGGATCGGCGAGATGCGCCTCGACCCCCGCCAGCCCCGCCGCCGGCCGCGGCCCGCGCAACGCCAGATCGAGCGCGCGCGCGCCCTCCAGCCACGCCAGCCGATCGTCGCCCGCCGCCACCAGCGGGTGCTTGAGCAGGGCCAGCAGAGCGAGCGGCGCGAACGCCTGCGCACCGGCTTCGGCCAGCGCCAGTAGCAACGTACCGGGCGGCAAGCTCGCGAGCGGCGCGCCCGCCGAATCGTCGAGCGTCAGCCCCCAGCGCGCGCAATGCGCCGCGACACGCTTCGCCAGCACGCGGTCGGGCGTCACCAGCGCCGCGGTCCGCCCTTCGTTCTCCAGCGCCTCGCGCAGTGCTAGCGCGATCGCCTGCGCCTCTTCCGCCGGAGTTGCTACCTCGATCGCGCGCACCTTGGCCAGGCGGCGGTCTTCGGCCTTGATTGCGCTCCACCCCTTGGTGAGCTCGGCGGGCATCATCGCGCTGGCGATCGCCTTGCTGCGCGCGGGCGGGGCGTCGAGCTCGGTGGCGACCCGCCATTGCTCGATCTCGCCGCGCTGGACGCCCATCCGGTCGATCAACAGCTTCAGGTGGAATTGCGGATGTGTCTCGAGCGCACGCTTGCGCCGGCCGGTTATCGGGTCGGGTTCGAACGGGCCGAGCATCGCCCATTCCTCCACAGGCATCGCAAGATCAACGCCCGGAAACACCACCATTCCGCCAGCCAGCCCCGCCACGACGCGCAACAGTCGCGCGATCGCCGGCGCCGAGGTCGTGATTCCGGCGGCACAGATGAACCGGTCGGGCGGATCGGCACGCCAGCGCGCGGCGACCCGGTCGAGCAGCCGGTTGCGGCGTTCGGCAAGGTCGATCCGCCCGAGCTTCGCAAGCTCCTGCGGCCATTTGCCGAGGACGATCTCGAACAGATCGAGCGAGTGCTGCCAGTGTTCGGACAGTTCGCCCGCCGCCACGTCGCGCATGCGGCGCGGATCGATCTCCTCGATCAGCAGCTGGTCGAGCGTCCGCCCCAGGTCGCCCGCCAGCCGCACCGCATCCGCCACATCGACCCCGGGCTGCGCGGCCTGCACCAGCCTCGCAAGGATCAGCCGCCGCTGCAGCGGGTCGACCGCCACGGGGACCGGATCGTCTTCGTCGGCGGGATCGAGAAACGGCCCCGCCGCTTCGTCGAGCTCCGGATCGCCGATCGCCACCAGCCGCGGCAGCAGCAACCCGCCTCCGCTCGCGCGCACGAACGCATCGGTGATCGCGCGCTTGGCGCGGTTGGTCGGCACCAGCACGATCCCGCGCGCGAGGCGCATCGGATCCTTGCCGAACCGGTCGATCAGGCCCTTGGCGAGTGCGTCGGCGAACGCCCGGTGCAGCGGGATGCTGAAGAGGTGGAGGCCGCGCCCCTCACCCATCCGCCAGCACAGCCTCCGTCGCCTGGATCGCGGGGGGCGAGCCGACGTCGAACCACAGCCCCTGATGCACCACGCCGTACGCGCGGCCCGCTTCGATCGCCCGCTCCCAGAACAGGTTGGTCGAGAACGGCCCTTCCGGCCAGTCGCGGATCACGCGCGGCGAGAGGATCTGCACGCCGGTATAGACGAACGGCGCGAGCCGGCCCGGCTTGCGCCGCCCCACGATCTTGCCGAACGCGTCGAGATGGAAATCGCCCTGTCCGCGATGGCAATGCGCGCGGGCGAGCGGGACGAGCAGCAGCAGCGCGTCCATCCGCTCGTCATCCCATGCCGCGGCGAGCTGGCGGATCGCGTCGATCGGGCCGTCGATCCACAGATTGTCGCTGTTGACGCACAGGAAAGGCTTCTCGCCCAGCCACTGGCGCGCCTGCACCAGCCCGCCGCCGGTCTCCATCAGCTGCCCGCGCTCATCCGAGACGATCACCTCGATGTCCTTCACGCGATGCGTGACGTGCGCCTCGAGCGCATCGGCGAGGTAATGGACGTTGACCACGGCGCGCCTGACCCCCGCGCTACGCAGCCGGTCGAAGACATGGTCGATCAGCGGCTTGCCCGCGACCTCGACCAGCGGCTTGGGCCGCGTCGCGGTGAGCGGGCGCATGCGCTTGCCGAGGCCCGCGGCCATCACCATCGCGGTTTCGGGCACCTGCGCCGCAGGCGCCGGACGCAGCGCGAGCGTCTTCTTCGCGGTCACGCGGTCACCGTCATCGGATCGCCGCGCAGCTGCGCCGGGATGTTCGCGTCGAACCACGCCGCAACCGGCGCCAGCGCCGGGTGCCTGAGGTCGCGCTCGAGATAGCCCCACACGCGCGGGCACAGGCCCGGGTAGCGCGGTTTGCCGTCGCGCTTCCACAGCCGCGTGAAGATGCCGATGATCTTCGCGTTCCGCTGCGCACCGAGCACGTGATAGGCGTCGAAGAAGCCTTCGTCCGCGCCGGTGATGCGCCGATACCGGTCGAGCAGCGCCGCCTCCAGGTCCGGATGCACGTCGCGCCGTGCGTCCTGGAGCAGCGAGACCAGGTCATAGGCCGGGTGCCCTGCCAGCGCGTCCTGGAAATCGAGCAGGCCCAACGTTTCGCTGCCCTCGATCAGCATCAGGTTCTCGGCATGATAATCACGCAGCACCGTCACCGGCGCGCCGTCCTTCGCCACCGGGCCGAGCACCGCGTCCCACGCCGCGGCATAGCCGGGCACATCGACGTCGAGACCCACCGCCGGGCAATACCATTCCGTGAGCAGCGCCGCCTCGCGCTGATAGACGTCGCGGTCATAGGGGCCGACATCCGCCGCCGCATGCTCGCGCAGCCGCACCAGCACGTCGATCGCCGCCTCGTACAGGCGCAGCTCGCTCTCGGGTGCGGCGTCGGCGGTCTCGCGCAGCCGCGCGTCGCCGAAATCCTCGATCAGTACGAGCCCGGTGGTCAGCTCCTCGCCATAGATTTGCGGCGCGGCGAACCCGCGGTCGGTCAGCCAGCGCGCGACCCGGATGAACGGGCGCGGGTCCTCGTGCGGTGGGGGCGCATCCATCAGGATCGCGCTGCGCCCCGGCGCCTGCACACGGAAATAGCGGCGGAACGACGCGTCGCCGGCGAGCGGCAGGATCTCGCCGTCTCCCCAGCCCAGCTCGTTTAGGAAATGCGGCGCCCGGGCGGGCGGATTCATGTCGGCGGCCATCGGTTCTTCCATGCCGCCGGCACCTGCGCTGTCAAGCCGCGCGCGCCGTCCGGCTCGATCGTCAGGCTGAGCCACAGCGCATCGCGCCACGCCGAAGCGGGCAAACGCTCGGGCCACTCGACCACCAGCAGCGAATCGCAGCGGGCATCGTCGAGGCCGAGCTCGTCCACCTCGCCAGGATCCTCGATCCGGTAGAGATCGACGTGCAGCACCGGGAAGTGCACCTCGGGTGGATCATAAGGCTGGACGATCGCGAAGCTCGGGCTCGGCGCCTCCTCCTCCAGCCCCAGTGCAGCGAGAAGTCCGCGCGCGATGCTCGTCTTGCCCGCGCCGAGTTGCCCCGACAGCGCGATCACGTCGCCCGGCCGCGCCACCGCTGCCAGCCGCGCGCCAAGCGCCTCACTCGCCGCCGCATCCGCCAGCCGCATCACGAGCTCCACCGTTCGTGCCGGGCGAAGTCGAGGCACATTGAGGTCCGGGCATAGCTTCTCGACTTCGCTCGAAGCGAACGGGCTGGGGCGCGCATCATCCGCGCGGCAGCTCGACGATCACCATCGTCCCCTGCCCCGGTTCGGAGACCAGCTCGATCGTCCCGCCATGCGCCTCGACGAACTGCTTGGCGAGCGGCAGCCCGAGTCCGAGCGCGCGGTCGCCGCTGCGGCTGATCCCGGGCTGCGCGAACCGCTCGAACGCCTTCGCCGCCAGCCCTTTGGCCATGCCCGGGCCATCGTCCGACACGACGATCCGCGCGCCCTGCAGCGTACCGTCGATATGCAGCAGCACGCGCCCCGTCTCGGGCGTCCCCGCCACCGCATGGCGCAACAGGTGCTCGATCGTCTGGCGGATGCGCCGCGCATCGCCCTGCACCGTGCCCGCACTGCCCAGGATCTCGACCGCCAGGTCGATCCGCTTGGCCTGCGCCGCCGGCGCCACCGCTTCGGCCGCCGCGCCCGCTGCGAGCTCGAGGTCGACCGCGCCCTGCGCCGGCACCCCGTCCTCGCGGGTCAGATCGAGCACGTCGTCGATCAGGTCGCCGAGCCGCGCGACCGAATCCAGGATCGCCTCGCTATATTCGACGCCGCTCGGCGACAGCTCGCCGGCATAGCCGCCGCGCAGCATCTCGGCGAAGCCCTGGATAGAAGTCAGCGGCGTGCGCAGCTCGTAGCTCATATTGGCGACGAACGCGGTCTTCACGCGGTCCGCCGCCTCCAGCGCCTCGTTGCGCTCGCGCAGCACATTCTCGACTCGGCGACGGTCGGAGATGTCGAGCATCGTGAACAGCGCGTTGCCGTCGGGCAGCGGCACCGCCGCGACCTCGAAGAAGCGCCCGTCGCTGAACTCGATCGTCGCGCCGCGCTGCTGGCGCTCGACCGCGGCGGCGCGGATCAGCTCGGCGATCAGCGCCGCGCGGCCCGGATTGGCGAGCCGGTTGCCCGCCACCTTGGCCAGCGCATCGACGCGCGGATGCGTGGTGACGAAGGTCTCGTCGAACCCCCAGAGCTGCCGGAAGCGGTTGTTCCACAGTTGCAGCCGCCCGTCCGCCGCGAACACGCCCAGCGCCTCGAACAGGTTGTCGAAGGTCGCGGTACGCACGCGCAGCAGTGTGTCGCGCGCGCTGGCGAGCTGCACCTGCTCGGTCAAATCCTCGAAGATCACCAGCAACCCGCCTTCGGGAAGCGGCTGCGCGACGACGCGCAGGTGCGTGCCGCCGGGCAGCGTCCAGTTCTCCTCACGCGCCGCGTCCGCCGCGACGAACCAGTCGCGCCGCTCGGCCTTCCAGCCCGGAAAGTCGCGCACCACGGGCAGACGGTTGGCCTCGCGCATGCGCTCGAGCACGCGCTCGAACTCAGGTGCGTCGGCGAGCCATTCGTTGCGCAGCGCGAACATGCGGCGGAACGGCTGGTTGCAGAAGACCAGGCTGCGGTCCGCGCCGAATTGCGCAACGCCCGACGACATGCGGTCGAACATCTCGCGCCGCGCCTCGTCGGCGAGCTTGATCCCGGTACGCGCGCGCT
The DNA here is from genome assembly GCF_039595165.1 of Sphingomonas sp. Taxonomy (GTDB): domain Bacteria; phylum Pseudomonadota; class Alphaproteobacteria; order Sphingomonadales; family Sphingomonadaceae; genus Sphingomonas. The sequence continues at coordinate 11,020 of NZ_JBCNMA010000061.1, read as the reverse complement.
CGAGCTCCTCGACATCGACCGCGAAGCCCGCCACGCCGCCGGTCGGCAGCGGCACGTCGTGGATGTGCAGCATCCGCCGCGCGCCGCCGATCGTCGCGGGGAGCTTGACCATCTTCGGCCGCCCGGCGTCGCGCGCCGAGCCGGCGCTGGCGAGCGGCCCTCCGGGCGCGGAGGCGTCGACCAGTTCGACCCCCGCGCGCACCACCGCCTCGGCATCCTTGCCGTTGACCGCGGCGACATAGGCGTTGTTGACCATCGCCAGCTTGAGCTCGCGGTCGCGATACCACATCGGCATCGGCGCCGACTGGATGAGGCCGGTCAGCGCCTCGAACGCTTCGCGGTAGCGCGCCGCTTCGGTCGACAGTCGAGCCACTTCCTCCTGCGCCTCGGTGGCATCGAACACCCACAGCACCACCCCGCCCGGCGCGCGCACCGCGTCGGGCGCGCGCTGGCCGATCATCAGCAGGGTGCGCGACGATCCGCGCGCCCGCACCGTCGCGCGGAACGGGCGCGCCGCCTTCTGCGCGGCGGCGATGTCGCGCTCGAGCGCCGCCGCCTCGCTCGCGTCGAACACCGCTTCGTTGCCGACGATTTCGCTGAGATGGCCCGGAACCGCCTCGAGCCCGAGCAGGTCGGCGAGCTTGTCGCTCAGCTCCACCCGGCCATCGGCGCGCACCACCATCGCCTGCGCCGGCCCGATCTCGGCGAGCGCATCGGCGCGCCGGTGCGCGTCGAGCAGGGCCGTCGCCCGCGCCCGCGCGCGCAGCCCCACGAACAGCATGAAGCCGCCAAGCGCGGTCAACAGCGCCAGCACGGCGCCGGCCGTCACCGCTGCTGCGTTGGAAATCTCGATCACCGTGGCGCGCCGCTCTTCATCTTCCGGCTCTTAAGCCAAGCTTTCACCGGCGCAAAGCCGCCGAACCGATGTGACGCGACGAGCGCGCCCCGGCATGCGCTCGACCCCATTTCGACCGCGCGCCGCGCACCAAAAAAGGGGCCGGAACGATGTCCGGCCCCCTAAATGGCTCGCGTGTCTTCGACCTTAGAACACCTTGGCCTTGAAGCCAGCATAGAGATACCGGCCGACCGAGCTGACCGGATAGTTCGGCAGGCCCCAGTCGGGCTTGCTGTCGAACAGGTTGTTCGCACCGGCGTAGAAAGTGAAGTTCTCGCCGGCATTGACCGACAGCTGCAGCTGATGCTCCCAGCGCGGCTTGATGTACATGAACTCGGCCGAGGTGATGTCGGGATCGGCCTCGACCTGCTCACGCGAATAGCGCAGCGTCTTCGAGAAATAGTTGATCCCGTAGTTCAGGCTGAAATTGTCATAGGTCCAGGTCAGGTCGGCCGTCCCGCTGAACTTCGGCGCACGCGCGCCGGACTCCAGGCGGTCGTCGTCGACCTCGGCGCCCGGGGTCGGTACGAACTGCAGCTTGTGCAGATAGTTCGCGGCGACCCGCAGGTTGAAGGTACCGAACGAACCCGGCGTGACGCGATAGTTCATCACGACATCCAGGCCTTCCGTGTCGAAGCTGGCGACGTTGGCCGGCTGGACCAGGAAGTTCGAGATATAGCCGGTGGTCGGATCGCGGCTCAGATTGGCGCAATAGACATTGTCGATCGTCGGCTGGTCGACGCACAGCTCGGCCAGTTCCTGCGCACTCGGCGTGTTGATCGCCTGGCGGATGCGGATGTCGTACCAGTCGGCGGCGATCTGGAGGCCCGGGATAAAGCGCGGCCGCAGGACGACACCGGCGGTCCAGGTCCGCGCCGACTCTTCCTGCAGCTCGCGGTTGCCGCCGGCGCGGCCGAGCAGGCTGGTATTCTCCGGCGAAATCGCGTCACCGGCCGGGTCAAAGGTCGTCGGGTCGATCCCCAGTGCGCCCAGGACCGCGTTGCAGTTGGCCTGACGCGTCGCGGTGCCGTCGGTGATGCGATCGATGCCGCACGGATCGGGGATGAACTGATAGGTGCCCGACGGCGCGCTAAACAGCTCGCCCAGATTCGGCGCGCGCACCGCTTGGCCCAGCGTCCCGCGGAAGGTGATGTCGCGCACCGGCGAGTAGACCCCGTTGACGCTCCACGTCGTGGTGTTGCCGATCGTCGAATAGTCGGAGAAGCGCACCGCGCCGCCGATCGAGAGGATGTGCGCGAACGGCAAGTCGCGCAGGATCGGCACGTCGACCTCGCCGAACACTTCCTTGACGTCGAACTTGCCGCTGTCGTGGAACGCTTGCGAGCTATCGAGCAACAGGCCGGCCTCGGTCCAGTCCGACGGATCGAACTCGGTGCTCTCGCTGCGATACTCGGCGCCCACCGCGAAGGCAATGGGGCCGCCCGGCAGCTTGAAGAACGACCCGGTGTCGCCGCGGATCGAGCCGGACACGACATGCTGGCGAATATTCACCCGCTCGAGGTCATCGACGAACACGAAGTCGAGCGCAGCCTGGCTCGGCGAGCCCGAGCCGAAGATGTTAAGCGGCACGCACTCGCCGGGACGGAAGGTCACCGCGGCGCCTTCGTAATTGCCCGTGACCGGGTTGAAGGTGCCGTATTGCTGAGTCGCGATATAGCCGAAATTCTTGATCAGCGTCTCGCCGGGCCGGTTGATGCGGCACGTGACGCCGCCGGCGCCGTCGCTCACCGCGTCGATCGCGGCATAATAGCGGTCGCGCACGCGCGACTGCGACGAAGCCTCGGTCTTGGTCTGCCCATAGGTGTAGGACAGCTCGTAGCTCAGATTTCCGCCGATCTTGCCGTCGGCGCCGATCACCGAGCGGATCGTTTCGCGATCGGCCTTGGCGCGGCGGATACCGAAATCGAGATGGTCGCGGCCGAGCAGCAGGGCATCGCCGACGACCGCGCTGCCGAAGCGCTGGTTCAGATAGGCATTGTCGCCATAGATCTGCACATAGAGGTCATAGACCGGCTGCGACAGGGTCGAAGCCTTCGACCGAGCATACTTGCCCTGCGCGAACAGGCGTAGCGCCGGGCTCACCTCGAAGCTGGCGAGCAGGTTCGCGACGTGGCGCTCGCTCTCGGGGTTGGTGTCGCCGAAATAGATTTCCTGCAGAGTCGAATCGCCGCCGATCGTGAACGGCTCGTTCTGGACATAGGTGCCCGGGTCATAGACCTTGCCCTCGCCGGTGAAGTCGGGGACGAAGTCATAGTCGAGATCGAACGCGCCGCCCGGCGAGGTATCCGCCCAGCGCAGGCCGACGAGCGGCAGATAGTCGGGCGTGTTGGGATCGGCGTCGAAGGGATCGTCCTGGTTCGCGACGAAGCGATAGGTCGGGCCGCTGCGGCCATAGTTCAGGCGCTGCAGCTGGCTCAGGCGATCGTCCTTTGAATATTCATAGGCGAGCGTGACGTTGCCGCGGCCTTCCGCGAAATTCTTGCCCGCCGTGACGCCGATATAACGATTGCCCGCGTCGCCGCGCTCGGAAATCCCGGCCTGGCCACGCAGCCGTAGGCCTTCGAAGTCGCGCTTCATGATGAAGTTGACGACACCCGACACGCCATCCGCGCCATAGACCGCCGAGGCACCACCGGTGAGCACGTCGACGCGCTGGATCAGGTCGAGCGGGATCGTGTTGATGTCGACGGCAGCGCTGCCCGGAACGCCCGCGACATGCCGGCGGCCGTCGACCAGCACCAGCGTGCGGTTGGTGCCGAGGTTGCGCAGGTCGAGATAGTTGCCGCCGACCGTCGAGGCCGCGCCGGCGTTGGAACCAGCATTATCCGAGCTCAGGCTCGAGCCGAGCAGCGCTGGCGAGTTCGACAGGAACTGCGTGAGGTTGGTCTCGCCCGACTGCTCGATTGTCTCGGCGTCATAGGCCTGGATCGGGTTCGGCGTCGCGAACTCCGGGCGCTGGATGCGCGAGCCGGTGATGATGACCGTGTCGCCGCTATCCACTTGGTCGGCGGCGGGCGCCTCCTCCTGCGGGGGCGTTTCCTGCGCGAAAGCGGGGGCCGCGCCGGCGAGCGCGATTGCGGTGAACGAAGCTGCGAGGCGGAATCCCGCCTTACGGGAAGCAAGGAGTGAACGCATACCTAATCCCTTTTGATTACCCTCGAACGACACCGATGCGCCCTGCCGGTTGCATCCTGCAACCCTCTGTGCCGGTTTTCCGACGGGGTGTTGCGCCGGAGTCACACGTGCCCGATGAGGGTTCCGAAAGCGTAAACGGCCGGAATCGGAAGGGGCGCGTCCGTTGCCGGACGCGCCCCTTTTCGACAGTCGCACTTTGTCGGCGGCGCCCTGATCAGTAGCGATAGTGATCCGGCTTGAACGGCCCCTCGACCGGCACGCCGATATAGTCGGCCTGCTGCTGGCTGAGCTTGCTGAGCTTCACTCCGAGCTTCTCGAGGTGCAGCGCCGCGACCTTCTCGTCGAGGTGCTTGGGCAGGACATAGACTTCGTTCTTGTACTGGTCCGCCTTGGTCCACAGCTCGATCTGCGCCAGCACCTGGTTGGTGAAGCTCGACGACATCACGAACGACGGGTGGCCGGTCGCGTTGCCGAGGTTGACCAGGCGGCCCTTGGACAGGATGATGATCTGCTTGCCGTCGGGGAACTCGACCAGGTCGACCTGCGGCTTGACCTCGGTCCACTTCATGTTGGCGAGGCCGGCGATCTGGATCTCGCTGTCGAAGTGGCCAATGTTGCACACGATCGCCATCGGCTTCATCGCGCGCATGTGATCGACGGTGATGACGTCGGCGTTGCCGGTCGCGGTGACGAAGATGTCGGCGCGGGTCGCCGCCTCTTCCATCGTCACGACCTCATAGCCTTCCATCGCCGCCTGCAGCGCGCAGATCGGGTCGATCTCGGTGACCAGCACGCGCGCGCCGCCGTTGCGCAGCGACGCCGCCGAGCCCTTGCCGACATCGCCGAAGCCCGCAACGACCGCGATCTTGCCGGCGAGCATCACGTCGGTGCCGCGGCGGATCGCGTCGACGAGGCTTTCCTTGCAGCCATAGAGGTTGTCGAACTTCGACTTGGTGACGCTGTCGTTGACGTTGATCGCCGGGAACGGGAGCTTGCCCTTCTTGGCCAGCTCGTACAGGCGGTGGACGCCGGTGGTGGTCTCTTCCGACACGCCCTTGATCGTCTCGACGGTCTTGGTGAGATAGCCCGGACGCTCGGCCAGGAAGCGCTTGAGCGTCGCGACGAAGATCTCCTCTTCCTCGTTCGACGGGGTGAACAGTTCCTCACCCGCCTCGACGCGCGCGCCCCACAGCGCGAACATGGTGGCGTCGCCGCCATCGTCGAGGATCATGTTGCAGACCGTGTCGCTGCCCCAGTCGAAGATGCGGACGACATAGTCCCAATATTCCTCGAGCGTCTCGCCCTTGACCGCGAACACCGGGATGCCGCGCGCGGCGATCGCGGCGGCGGCATGGTCCTGTGTCGAGAAGATGTTGCACGAGGCCCAGCGGATCTCGGCGCCGAGCTCGGCCAGCGTCTCGATCAGCACCGCGGTCTGGATCGTCATGTGCAGCGAGCCGGTGATGCGCGCGCCCTTGAGCGGCTTGCTCGCGCCGAACTCGGAACGCAGCGCCATCAGGCCGGGCATCTCGGTTTCGGCGATGTTGATCTCGGCGCGGCCGAAATCGGCGAGCGAGATGTCCTTGACGACGTAATCGGTCTTTTCGAGCACGGTTGCCACGCTGCTTCTCCGTTTGTGTAGCGTCGCGCCGGGACCCCGGCGGCATGGCCGCGCCCCTAGCGAATAAGCCGCGCCGGCGCAAACGAAACATAAAGATATCTTTATATGCCGCCCACACCGGTCGGCGCGCCGTGCTCGTTCACCGCGAAACGCGAGTGAAATCCATGTGCCAGTTGCTCTCCCAGGTCTTGCCGCCGTCGGTGGAAAAAGCCTGTTCCCAATGCGCCGAGGCCGCGGTGATCGCCGACCAGCGGAACATCACGGTCACCGGCGTGCCCTCGTGCTCGTCCTCGCCGATGAAGGTGCCGACGCCGTTCCTGAACTCGCCCCACACCGGCGCTCCATCCGGGCATAGCGGGAATCGATCCACCAGATGCCCCATTGGCGACGCTCCGGGCTGTAGCAACGCACGCCGACGCCGTGATAATCGCCGGCGGGCAGCTCGATCACATTGTCGTCGACATTCGCCGCGCCGCCCATCAGCGGCCAGTTGACGCAAGTGCCGTCGAATTCCTGCCATTCGGTGCTGCCGGTCAGCCGCGACCTGAGGCGGCGATGGCGAACCTTCCAGCTTCCGGCAAGCCAGGCCCAGTCATTGCCGGTCCCGTCTCGGTCGGCGGCCTCGGGCGCCCCGCCCAGCGGCGCAGCAAAGGCGGCCGATCCGGACATCGCGCCGGCCGCGGCGATCGTGCCGAGCGCTGTGACGATCGCGCTCCGGCGGGTTGCGAGCTGGGGTATGTGCATGACGACGATCTCCTTCGGTCTGAACGAGAATCACCACTAGGCGCCTAAAGCTGACACCTTTTGTCAGCTTTTAATGCTAGAGCATGAAAATGCGTGCGAGCCGCCTCGTTTCGATCCTTCTTCTGCTTCAGGCGCGCGGACGCACGACCGCACAGGCGCTGGCGGACGAGTTCGAGGTGTCGGTGCGCACCATCTATCGCGACATCGACGATTTGAGCGCGTCCGGCGTGCCGGTCTATGCCGATCGCGGCCGCGACGGCGGCTTCCAGCTGCTCGAAGGCTATACGACGCGGCTGACCGGCATGACGCCCGCCGAGGCGGAATCATTGTTCCTCTCGGGCCTGGAAGGCCCGGCCGCCGAGCTCGGCCTCGGCGCCTCCACCGCCGCAGCTCGCCGCAAGCTGCTCGCCGCACTCCCGGCCGCGCGACGCGAGGATGCCTCGCGCGTCGCTGCCCGATTTCATCTCGATCCGATCGACTGGTTCCGCGCGGCGAGCGACCTCGCCTTCCTGCCTCAGCTCGCCGCTGCGGTCTGGGGTGCCACGCGGATCCGCGTCCGCTACGAAAGCTGGGAGGCCGTCGCCGACCGCACGCTCGCCCCGCTCGGCCTCGTGCTCAAGGGCGGCATCTGGTACCTCGTCGCGATCGGCAGCTCGGTGCCGCGCACCTACCGGGTCGACGCGATCCGCGCACTCGAAGCGACCGGCGAGACGTTCGAGCGCCCGGCGGACTTCGACCTCGCCACGCACTGGGCCGCGAGCGTCCATGCGTTCGAGGCGGGTCTCTATCGCGGCATCGCTCGAGTTCGGCTGTCGCCACTGGGCCTGACCCGGCTTCCGGTACTTGCGGCAGCGGCGATCGCGATGGCGCGGCGGACCGCCTCCGCGCCCGATGCCGCGGGATGGGTGAGCGCGGACATCCCGATCGAGTCGATCGATCACGCCGCGCGCGAGCTGCTCAAGCTCGGCGCCGAGGTCGAGGTGCTCGAGCCCGCCGGGTTGCGCGACGCCATGCGCGGCATCGCCCGCGCGCTGGCCGCCCGTTACGCCAGCTAGGCGGTGCCCGTGCTCGCGGCGAGCAGGCGCGGGTCGATCCCCAAGCGCTCGAACCCCTGCTCCCAGCGCCGATGCACGTCGACCTCGTAGATCAGGTCGAGCGCGCCGGGCACGTTGAACCAGCCGTGGCGCGTCATCTCCTCGTCGAGCTGGCCTTCGCCCCAGCCGGCATAGCCGAGGGCGACCAGCCAGCGCGACGGCCCAGCCCCCTCGGCGATCGCGCGAAGCACGTCGATCGTCCCCGACAGCGCCCAGCGCCCGGCAACCTCGATCGTGTCCTGCCCGCCCCAGTCGGTCGAATGCAGCACGAAGCCGCGGCGCGGCTCAACCGGTCCGCCGAAATGGACCGGCGCGTCGGGCGCATCGCCCGGGTCGATCTCGAATTGCTGCAACAGCTCGTGCAGCCCGAGCCCGGCGATCGTCGCCCCGACGCCGATGCCGAGCGCGCCATTCTCGTCATGCGCGCACATCGCGATCACCGCGCGCTCGAACCGCGGGTCGCCGATCCCCGGCAGGGCGAGCAGGATCTGTCCGGTGAGAAAGGTGGAAGCTTCCATGCCCGCTCAAACATATCGGCAGCCGATCGGCTCCGCCATGCTTGAAAAAGCCGTGCCACGTGCCAAGTGAGGCGCGGCCGCATCCCGCGGCCCGAGAGGAGACCAGCATGACCATCCAGATCGGCGATCGCGTGCCCAGCGCGACCTTCGTCAAAGCCACCGAGAATGGCCCCGAGCAGGTCAGCTCGGACGAGTTCTTCGCGGGCCGCAAGATCGCGCTCTTCTCGGTGCCCGGCGCCTTCACCCCGACTTGCTCGGCGCGCCACCTGCCCGGCTATGTCGAGAAGGCAAGCGAGCTCAAGGCCAAGGGCATCGACGAGATCGCCTGCACCGCGGTCAACGACGCGTTCGTGATGGGCGCCTGGGGCAAAAGCGCCGACGCGGGTGACGTCACCATGCTCGCCGACGGCAATGGCGAATTCGCCAAGGCGGTCGGGCTCGAGATGGACGGCAGCAAGTTCGGCCTGGGCCGGCGCGGCCAGCGTTACTCGATGCTCGTCAACGACGGCGTGGTCGAGCAGCTCAACGTCGAGGCCCCGGGCGAGTTCAAGGTGAGCTCGGCGGAGCATCTGCTCGAGCAGCTCTGACGCCTGACCGTTTCGCATGCGCGCCGGTTCGCCGCCCACAGCGGGAACCGGCGCGCGTGCAAGCGGTTCTTTGCGGGGAAGGGAGACGCCAGATGAAGGACAAGACCACCCCCGACACGGCGCCGCAGCCCGCGGCCGAGGATTCGCTGTTGGACCGCACCCGGGATGCCCTTGCCGACGCGCGCGACGCGGTGAGCGAAGCCGTGAGCAGCGCCCTCGACGCCGCCAAGAAGCGCCCCGCAACGACCGCCGCGGTCGCTGCCGGCGCCGCCGCCGCAGTTGCCGGCGCCGCCTATGGCATCAGCAAGCTGCGCGAAAAGGAAACCGCCGAGTAATCGGCAAGACGCGCGGGCATTCGGCTCGCGCGTCACATTTCCGGCGCGGGCCGGTCTTGCCAATGTCATTTTCACGCCTTAGCCGTGGAAGATGACAACAGCAGAAAACATCGTCGCCGAACTGGATCGGCTCTACACCGCGTCCGTCACGCGCCTCAAGGACGCGCTCGACCTCTATCTCACCAAGGGTATCGCGCCCGACCCCGCGCATCGCAAGGACGGCAGCTTCGCCTATCCCGAGATCCGCCTCGCCTATCGCGACGCGGTCGACCGCCCTACCCCCGCCCGTTCCTTCGGCCGCCTCGTCACGCCCGGCGACTATGCCATCAGCGTCACCAAGCCCGCGATGTTCGCCGACTATCTCGTCGAGCAGCTGACCCTGCTGATCGAGGATTACGACGTCGAGGTCAGCGCGGTCCCGGGGCGGCAAGAGATCCCTTTCCCCTATGTCCTCGATCCCGGCCATGCGCTGCGGCTCGACGAGGTCTCGGCGCTCGAGCTCGCACGCCATTTCCCTGCAACCGAGCTCGCGCATATCGGCGACGAGATCGCCGACGGCACCTGGATCAGCCTCGATCAGACGCGCCCGCTCGCGCTGTTCGACGGCCTGCGCACCGATTTCAGCCTCGCCCGCCTGCGCCACTATACCGGCACGCCGTCCGAGCACACGCAGCAATACATCCTGTTCACCAACTACCATCGCTATGTCGACGAATTCGTGCGCTGGTCGTGCGCGCAGCTCGGCCCCGACAGCCGCTTCACCGGCGTCTCCGGCCCCGGCGGCATCGTGATCAAGGCGGGCGACGATCCCGATACCCTGCTCACCGACGGAGCATGGCGGCGGCACCAGATGCCGGCCTGGCATTTGATGGCCGCCGACGGCACCGGCATCACCTTGGTCAATATCGGCGTCGGTCCGTCCAACGCCAAGACGATCACCGATCACTTGGCGGTTCTCAGGCCGGAGGCGTGGATGATGATTGGTCATTGCGGTGGTCTCCGTCCGAGCCAGCGGATCGGGGATTATGTCCTCGCCCATGCCTATCTGCGCGACGATCATGTGCTCGACGACGTGCTCCCGCCCGAAATCCCCGTCCCCGCGATCGCCGAGGTGCAGCAGGCGCTCGCCCGCGCCGCGGAGACCGTCTCGGGCCAGTCGGGCGAGGAGCTCAAGCGTCGCCTGCGCACCGGCACGATCGTCACCACCGACGACCGCAACTGGGAGCTCAGGTTCTCGCGCTCGGCGCTGCGCTTCTCGCTCAGCCGCGCGGTCGGCGTCGACATGGAGAGCGCGACGCTCGCGGCGCAGGGCTATCGCTTCCGCGTTCCCTACGGCACCTTGCTGTGCGTTTCGGACAAGCCGCTGCACGGCGAGCTCAAGCTTCCCGGCCAGGCCAACCGCTTCTACGAGCGCGCCATCGCCGAGCATCTCAAGATCGGGATCGAGGCGTGCGAGCAGCTTCGCCGCGAGGGCGCCAAGCTCCACTCGCGCAAGCTCCGCGCGTTCAACGAACCGCCATTCCGCTGAGCTTGCGCATTGACCGTGGAAACCGAATTGCGTCAGGGTGGTTACAGCCACGAAACCACTGGAGTATCGTGATGGCCAAGGCCCCGACCACGCCGAAAACCGCCGCCGCCGGCGCCCCCGCCACCGAGGGCGCGGCCACAAAGAAACCCGCCGCCAAGAAGGCACCGGCGAAGAAGGCCGCGGCCAAGCCGAAGACCGCCAAGCCCGCCGCCGCGTCCAAGGTGGAGACGGCGGCGCCCGCGACAGCGGCCGCGCCCGCCAAGGCCCCGGCCAAGCCAGCCGACAAGAAGGCGCCCCCGCCGCGCCGTGCTGCCGCCGCGCGCAAGCCGGCCGCCACGGCCAAGCCGCGCGCCGCCGCCAAGTCCGGCACCAGCGGCCCCCGCGCCGCAGCCAAGGCGGCCGCCGCCAGGGTCGGCGCCGCCGCGCAATCGGCCGCGCAGACCGTCAGCGACTCCGCCCCCGGCCAGTTCGTCGCCGAGAAGCGCGAGCAGATGGGCGACCGCAATTTCTTCGCCACGGTGATCGGCGGCGTCGCCGCGCTT
>NZ_JBCNMA010000060.1:0-18714 GCF_039595165.1 Sphingomonas sp. | reverse complement strand
GACCTGACGCTCGAAGCGTACGCTCGCCGCCTCGATCCGCTGCGCGCGCTCGACCCGGGCGCGCGCGGCGGCGAGCTCGCGCTCCGAGGCGAGATGGACGAGGCGGCGGTTGGCGACGACGGCGAACAGGCGGCCGTTCGCGGTGAGGATCATCCCCTCATTGCCGTTGGCGGCGCGATAGGCCTCGATCAGGCCGCCGACATCCTGGTCGACCTCGGCGGTGGCGCAGGCGCGGATGTGCTGGTTGAGGCCGTTGCCATAGGCCGGGTTGCGCATCAGCGCATGGCCGAACGGGTTGAGCAGCAAGCGGCGCACGTCCTTCTCGAACACCGCGCCGATCGCGCGATGCGCGGAATCGACCACCGGAAGCAGGCGCAGGTCCATGTTCGCCTGGAACATCTCGATCGCCGTGAACAGCGTGTCGGTCTGGCGCAGGAAGGGCGGGTTGCGCTCGACCGTGGTCAGCCAGCCGCGCGCGGAGGCGGCGGGGAGCGGGTCGGCGGGGTCGGCAAGCGCGCGGAACATGGGCGCCAGCTAGGGGCGGAGCGGTAAATGCGGTGTTAGCCGGGCGTGACGGTTTGATGACAAATGGCGGTTTTTCGCGGTTTTTTGGCGGCGATGGTTGGTTTTGAATCCTCCCCCGGCAGGGGGAGGTGGCAGGCGTAGCCTGACGGAGGGGGAGGATTCCCAACGCTCGTTCTGGCATCCTCCCCCTCCGTCGCCTTCGGCGCCACCTCCCCCTGGCGGGGGAGGATTGGGGAACCTATCCCTCGAGCTCCGCCCTGTAGTGCGTCGCGAGCGCGGTGAGCCACTCGGCGAAGGCGGCGACCTGGGGGAAATGGCGGGTCTCCTCATGCGTCACCAGCCAGAAGCTGCGATGGATGCGGACCGAGGGGAGGACACGCGCGAGGCCGGGATCGGCGTCGCCGATGAAGCAGGGAAGCACGGCGATGCCGGCGCCCGCCGCGGCCATGCGGTGCTGGGCGTTGATGCTGGACGAGCGCAGCTGGGGCTCGTGCGCGCCGGGGATCTCGTCGAGATAGCGCAGCTCGGGCGCGTAGAGGATGTCGGGAACATAGCCGATCAGGCGATGCTCGCGGAGTTGCTCCGGCACGGCGAGCGGCGGGTGCGCGGCGAGATAGGCGCGCGAGGCGTAGAGGCGCAGGCCATAGTCGGCGAGCTTGCGCGTGAGCAGCGGGCCGCGGCGCGGGCGGGCGAGCAGCACGGCGATATCGGTCTCGCGCCTTGTGGGGTTGAGGAAGCCGCTGCTCGCGACGAGATCGATCGTGAGGCCCGGATGCGCGTCGGCAAGCGCGGCGAGGTGACGGCTGACGAACCAGGTGCCGAAGCCTTCGGAGACGCTCACCCGGATCGTGCCGCGCACCGGGCCGCCGGGATCGCGGCTGCCGATCGCGGCGGCGGCACGCTCCATCGCGCGGGCATGGGTGAGCAGGCGCTCGCCCGCGGCGGTGAGCGACTGGCCGTCCGGGCCTTGCTCGAACAGGCGCTCGCCGAGGGATTGCTCGAGGCGGCGCAGGCGGCGGCCTGCCGTCGTGGCGTCGATCTCGAGGCTCTGCGCGGCCTTGGCGAGCTGTCCCGTGCGCGCGATGGCGAGGAAGATCGGCAGGTCGCTCCAGTCCATTGCCTGCAAATATGCAGGTCCGGGCTGCATGTCGATGGGTTGCCGGTGGCAGGGGGCGGGTGCAGGAAGAGCCGGACACTCGTCATTCCCGCGCAGGCGGGAATCCATTGTCTCACACGTCCCGGCTCTCTCGTGACGTCAGCCAGAATGGATCCCCGCCTGCGCGGGGATGACGGCGAAGAATTGGGAGAGGTCAGAATGGCGACGGCGGTTCGCGAGATTTCGCACTTCATCGGCAACGCGGCGACGGCCGGGACGGGCACTCGCCGGTCGGACGTGTTCGACCCCAATACCGGCAAGGTCCAGGCTCAGGTAACGCTGGGCGCGCAGGCCGATCTCGACGCGGCGATGGCCAATGCGGTGAGGGCGCAGATCGGCTGGGCGGCGACCAACCCGCAGCGCCGGGCGCGCGTCATGTTCAACTTCAAGGCGCTGATCGAGAAGAACATGGAGGAGCTGGCGCATCTGCTCAGCTCCGAACATGGCAAGGTGATCGCCGACGCCAAGGGCGACATCCAGCGTGGGCTCGAGGTGATCGAGTTCGCCTGCGGCATCCCGCACGCGCTGAAGGGGGAATATACCCAGGGCGCCGGGCCGGGGATCGACGTCTATTCGATGCGCCAGCCGCTCGGCGTGGTCGCGGGGATCACGCCGTTCAACTTCCCGGCGATGATCCCGATGTGGATGTTCGGCGTGGCGATCGCGTGCGGCAACGCCTTCATCCTCAAGCCGAGCGAGCGCGATCCCAGCGTGCCGGTGCGGCTCGCCGAGCTGATGCTCGAAGCCGGGCTGCCCGAGGGCGTGCTGCAGGTGGTGCAGGGCGACAAGGAGATGGTCGACGCGATCCTCGACCATCCCGAGATCAAGGCGGTGAGCTTCGTCGGCTCGTCCGACATCGCGCATTATGTCTATCGCCGCGGCGTCGAGGCGGGCAAGCGCGTGCAGGCGATGGGCGGGGCGAAGAACCACGGCATCGTCATGCCCGACGCGGATCTCGACCAGGTGGTCAACGATCTTGCCGGCGCGGCGTTCGGTTCGGCGGGCGAGCGCTGCATGGCGCTGCCGGTGGTGGTGCCGGTGGGCGACAAGACCGCCGATGCGCTGCGCGCGAAGCTGCTGCCCGCGATCGAAGGGCTGCGCGTGGGCGTCTCGACCGATGCCGAGGCGCATTACGGGCCGGTGGTGACCGCGGCGCACAAGGCGAAGATCGAGAGCTATATCCAGATGGGCGTCGACGAGGGCGCCGAACTGGTGGTCGACGGGCGCGGCTTCAGCCTGCAGGGGCATGAGGAAGGGTTCTTCATCGGCCCGACCCTGTTCGACCGGGTGACGCCGCAGATGCAGAGCTACCAGGAGGAGATCTTCGGGCCGGTGCTGCAGATGGTGCGCGCGGGGAGCTTCGAGGAGGCGCTGCGGCTGCCGAGCGACCACCAATATGGCAACGGCGTCGCGATCTTCACGCGCAACGGCCATGCCGCGCGCGAGTTCGCCGCGCGCGTGAATGTCGGGATGGTCGGGATCAACGTGCCGATCCCGGTGCCGGTGGCCTATCACACCTTTGGCGGGTGGAAGCGCAGCGCGTTCGGCGACACCAACCAGCATGGCATGGAAGGGGTCAAGTTCTTCACCAAGGTGAAGACCGTCACCCAGCGCTGGCCCGACGGCAGCGTGACCGGCGAGAATGCGTTCGTTATCCCGACGATGGGATGAGTGGATTGCGGGGACTCGCGATGCGGTGGCTGGCGGTGCTGTTGGCATGTCTGGTGGCGATCGCTCCGGCAGCGGCGCAGAAGCGGATCGCGCTGAGCTTCGACGACGTGCCGCGCAACCCGGGCGGCTTCATGGCGCCGGACGCGCGGGCGAAGCTGCTGGTGCGGGCGCTCGCGAAGGCGCGGGTGAAGCAGGCGGCGTTTTTCGTGACCGTCGGCAATCTGGAGAAGGCCGGGAGCGGCGACGGCGCGGCGAACGTCGCGTGCTACGTCAAGGCGGGGCATGTGATCGCCAATCACAGCTTCGCGCACCAGCGGCTGAGCGGGATGGCGGCGGCGGACTATCTGGCGGACATCGACCGGGCCGAGGCGTGGCTCAAGGGTCGGCCGGGCTATCGGCCGTGGTTCCGCTTTCCGTTCCTCGACGAGGGCGGCAAGGACAAGGTCAAGCGAGATGCGGTTCGCGCGGGCCTTGCGGCGCGAGGGCTGGCGAACGGCTATGTCACCGCCGAGTCCTCCGACTGGAACATCGAGACGCTTGCCGCCGCCGCGAAGAAGGATGGCAAGACGCTCGACATGGCGGCGCTGCGCGACCTCTATGTCGAGAGCCATGTCGAGGCGGCGGAATTCTACGACGCGCTGGCGGTGAAGACGCTGGGCCGCTCGCCCGCGCATGTCATGCTGCTGCACGAGACCGATATCGCCGCGCTGTTCGTCGACGATCTGGTGAAGGCGCTGCGGGCAAAGGGCTGGGAGATCGTCACCGCCGACGCGGCCTTCGCCGATCCGATCCGCGAGCTGCGGCCCGATACGCCCTATGCCCAGGGCACGCTGACCGAGGCGCTGGCGTGGGAGAAGGGCTTGCCCGCGCCGCGCTGGTACGAGCGCAATGACCTCAAGATCGCGACCCCGCTGTTCCGCCGCCGCGTGCTGGGGGAGGCGGAATGAGCCCTGGGCTACATCGGCTCCTGGCGGCCCTCCAGCTCGTCCTCGACCGCGCGCTGCTGTTGCGGGCCGTGGCGCGGCTTCTGGTCGCTGACGCTGCACGATTCCGATTTTTCGCACATGTTGACGGCCATGCCGTTGAGCGTTTCGGGCGTGACGCAGCCGCCGAGCAGGAGCAGCGGCGCGGCGAGGCAAAGACGAAGCTTCATGGTGTGAACGTCCCCCGGTTGTGCGGCACCGGATCGCATGCACGGGCGTGGCGTTCAACTCGGGATTTCTGACGAGGGGCATATGGACCAGTTCGACCTGACCGACGACCAGCGCGCGATCCAGGAAATGGCGCAGCGCTTCACCGCGGACGCGATCACGCCGCACGCCGCGGAGTGGGACGAGAAGCACATCTTCCCGCGCGAGACGGTAAAGGCGGCGGCGGAGCTCGGCTTCGGCGCGATCTATGTTTCCGAGGAGAGCGGCGGGATCGGGCTCGGGCGGCTCGAAGCGGCGCTGATCATGGAGGCGATGGCCTATGGCTGCCCGGCGACCAGCGCGTTCATCTCGATCCACAACATGGCGAGCTGGATGATCGACCGCTTCGGGTCGCAGGCGGTGAAGGACAAGTATTTGCCCCAGCTCGTCACCGCCGACTGGCTGGCGAGCTATTGCCTGACCGAGCCGTCCTCGGGCTCCGACGCGGCGGCGCTCAAGACCATAGCGAAGCGCGAGGGCGACGTGTTCGTGGTCAACGGGTCGAAGCAGTTCATCTCCGGTGCGGGGGAGAATGAGCTCTACGTGACGATGGTGCGCACCGGGGCGGACGGGCCCAAGGGCATCTCGTGCCTCGCGATCGAGAAGGACATGGCGGGCGTCAGCTTCGGCGCCAACGAGCGCAAGCTCGGCTGGCATGCCCAGCCGACGCGGCAGGTGATGTTCGACAATGTCCGGGTGCCGGCGGAGAATTTGATCGGCGGCGAGGGCGAGGGGTTCCGCATCGCGATGATGGGGCTCGACGGCGGGCGGCTCAACATCGGCGCCTGCTCGCTCGGCGGGGCGCAACGGTGCCTCGACGAGGCGGTGCGGTACACCAAGGAGCGCAAGCAGTTCGGCAGCGCGATCGCCGACTTCCAGAACACCCAGTTCATGCTCGCCGACATGGCGACCGAGCTCGAGGCGTCGCGCGCGCTGCTCTACCTCGCCGCCGCCAAGGTGACCTCGAACGCGCCCGACAAGACCAAGTTCGCGGCGATGGCCAAGCGCTTCGCGACCGACACCGGATCGTCGGTGGTCGACCGCGCGCTGCAGCTGCACGGCGGCTATGGCTATCTGATGGACTATCCGATCGAGCGCTTCTGGCGCGACCTGCGCGTCCATTCGATCCTGGAGGGGACCAACCAGGTGATGCGGATGATCGTCGGGCGGGAGCTGACGCGGCAATGAGTGACGTCCTGATCTTCATCGAGGGCAAGGTCGGCCGCATCCGGCTCAACCGGCCCAAGGCGATCCACGCGCTCAACACCGGCATGTGCGCGGCGGTGCTCGACGCATTGGCGGCTTGGCGCGACGACACCGCGGTCGAGGCGGTGATGATCGATCATGCCGAGGGGCGCGGCTTCTGCGCGGGCGGCGACATCCGCATGATCGCCGAGAGCGGCGCGGGCGACGGCAGCGCGGCGCGCGACTTCTTCCGGACCGAATACCGGATGAACCATGCGCTGTTCACCTATGTGAAGCCGATCGTCGCGTTCATGGACGGGATCACGATGGGCGGCGGCGTGGGGATTTCGCAGCCTGCGAGGTTCCGCGTGGCGACCGAGAATACCAAGCTGGCGATGCCCGAGACCGGGATCGGGCTGTTCCCGGATGTCGGCGGCGGCTGGTATCTGTCGCGACTGCCGGGGCGGATGGGGCAGTATCTCGCGCTGACCGGGCACCGGCTCCACGGGGCGGAGTGCCTCGCGCTGGGGCTGGCGAGCCATTACCTCCATTCGGATCGGGTGGACGAGGCCAAAAACCGGATCGTCGCCGATCCGCAGGCGATCGAAGCGGTGCTCGACGACCTGTCGGCACCGGCGCCCGACGCGCGGATCCTCGCGCATCAGGGCGCGATCGACCGGCTGTTCGCGTCGGACAAGCTCGAGGAGGTGCTGGCGGCGCTGGAGGGCGATGGCGGGGAATGGGCGGCGCAGACGCTGGCGACGCTCGCCACCAAATCGCCGCAGACGATGAAGGTCAGCCTCAAGCTGCTGCTCGACGGCGCGACGATGCCGACCTTCGAGGACGAGATGCGGCAGGAGTTCGCGGTGGCGAGCCGCGTGGTGCAGCGGCATGACTTCATCGAGGGCGTGCGCGCGGTGATCGTCGACAAGGACAATGCGCCCCGGTGGAACCCCGCGAGCGCGGAAGAGGTGAGCGATCACCTGATCGACCAGATCTTCGCGCCGCTGCCGGAGGGCGAGGCGTGGACGCCTCACTGATTTCCGTCACCCCAGCGAAAGCTGGGGTCTTTCGAGCCACGAGACCCCAGCTTTCGCTGGGGTGACGATAGAGGGACATAGATGAGCTACGAAACGATCCTCGTCGAGCAGCGCGGCGCCGTCACGCTGGTGACGCTCAACCGGCCGCAGGCGCTCAATGCGCTCAACAGCCAGGTCTTGGGTGAATTGCTCGACGCCTTTGCCGCGTTCGACGCCGACACGTCGCAGGGCTGCGCCGTTCTGACCGGGAGCGAGAAGGCGTTCGCCGCGGGGGCCGACATCAAGGAGATGCAGGCACAGGGCTTCGCCGACATGTACGGCCATAATTTCTTCGCGGGCTGGGACCAGTTCACGCGGACGCGCAAGCCGGTGATCGCCGCGGTGGCGGGTTTTGCGCTGGGCGGCGGGTGCGAACTCGCGATGATGTGCGACTTCATCCTTGCCGCCGATACCGCCAAGTTCGGCCAGCCCGAGATCAAGCTGGCGGTGGCGCCGGGCATGGGCGGGTCGCAGCGGCTGACTCGCGCGGTGGGCAAGGCCAAGGCGATGGAGATGTGCCTGACCGGGCGGATGATGGGCGCCGAGGAAGCCGAGCGCGCCGGGCTGGTGAGCCGCATCGTGCCGGCGGCCGAGCTGGTCGAGGAAGCGGTGAAGACCGCCGCGGCGATCGCCGCGATGGCGCCGCTCGCGGTGCTGGCGAACAAGGAAATGGTCAACGCCGCGTTCGAGACCGGCCTGGCGCAGGGCGTGCAGTTCGAGCGGCGGCTGTTCCATGGCCTGTTCGGCAGCGCCGACCAGAAGGAAGGCATGGCCGCGTTCGTCGAGAAGCGGCCGGGCAACTGGACCGGGAAGTAAACAGCCGGGTGACGGATGAGGTGGGAGAGTGATGATGGCGCGTATCGGCTTTATCGGGCTCGGCAATATGGGCGGCGGGATGGCCGCGAACCTGGCGAAGGCGGGGCATGATGTGCGCGCGTTCGACCTCTCCGCCGAAGCGCTGGAGCGCGCCAAGGCGGCGGGATGCCTGCCGGTCGATAGCGCTGCGGCGGCGGCCAAGGGCGCCGAAGCGGTGATCACGATGCTGCCCGCGGGCAAGCATGTCGAGCAAGTCTATGAGGACAGCGTGTTCGGTGCTGCGGATACCGGCGCGATCCTGATCGATTGCTCGACGATCGACGTGGCGACCGCGCGGCGCGTGGCGGATGCGGCGGGAATCAAGGGGCTGGTCGCGGTCGACGCGCCCGTCTCCGGCGGGATCGCGGCGGCGGCGGGCGGAACGCTGACCTTCATGGTCGGCGGTGCCGACGCGGCGTTCGAACGCGCCGAGCCGTTCCTGTCGGCGATGGGCAAGGCGGTGATCCATGCCGGCGGCAACGGCGCCGGGCAGGCGGCGAAGATCTGCAACAACATGCTGCTCGGCGCGACGATGGTCGCGACGTGCGAGGCGCTGCTGCTGGCGCAAAAGCTGGGGCTGGATCCGCAGACCTTCTACGACATCGCTTCGGTCTCTTCGGGGTCGTGCTGGTCGCTCAATACCTATGCGCCGCTGCCCGGGGTGGGGCCGCAGACGCCAGCCGACAATGGCTATCAGGGCGGGTTCGCGGCGGGGCTGATGCTCAAGGACCTGAAGCTTGCGATGGAGGCAGCGGCGAGCGCGCACGCGGAGACGCCGATGGGCGCGCGAGCGGCCGAGCTGTACGCCAAGTTCGCGGATGAGGGGAATGCGGGGGTGGATTTCTCGGGCATCATCAAGATGCTGGATGAGGAGAAAGCCAGCAGAGGGCAGTCAGCCTAATCCTCCCCTGCTAGGGGGAGGTGGCGCGCGCAGCGCGACGGAGGGGGAGGAAGCACCACCCCAACGTCGCGTCCGCCCCCTCCGTCAGCCTTCGGCTGCCACCTCCCCCGGGCGGGGGAGGATTGAGTCGTCACCGTGCCGGGCAGGTCGTGCCCGGCCCCGCATCCAAATCCAAGCAGCGGCCGTCGATCTCGCCCGCGGGAATCGGCAGGCCGACCACTCCGGCAAGCGTCGGCAGGATGTCGACCGTCTCGACCGACATCGGTTGCTCGAATCCGGTCTGCCCCTTGCGCCAGAACAGGATCGGCACGCGGCGGTCATAGTCCCAGAAGCTGCCATGCGTCGCGACCGAGCCGTTGGTGGGGTCGGAGATCGGGGTGATGCGCGGCTTCAGCGCGACGATGAAGTCGCCCGAGCGCTCGCGATCGAAGGAGGCGCGGGCGCGCTGGAGCATCGACCAAGTCTCGGGCGGGCCGCTCGGGCTGGGCGTGGCGAGGATCTCGGCGCGGGTGAACACGGCGGCGACCTGCGGATGCGCGCGGTAGAGCGCGATCGCCTCGCGCGTCACCGCCTCGCGCTGCTTCGCGGGGAGCGCGGGATCGACATAGATGTCGCCGAAATTGCCGCCCCACAGGATCTGGGCGTCGCCCATTCCGAGCTTCGCCGCGACCTTCTTCCCCATCGCGTTGGCGCCCATCCCGGCCTCGACACGCGCGGCCTCGGGGATGGCGTGGATGTTGTGGCGCTCGGGCAGGTCGTGGCCGCCATGGTCGGCGGTGAGCACCACCTGATAATCGATCCCGGTCTTGTCGAGGATGTCGAACAGATAGCCGAGCGTGCGGTCGAGATTGACCAGCTGCAGGCACATCTCGGTACCCTCGGTGCCATAGGTATGGCCGACATAGTCGCTGGCCGAGGCGCCGACGATCAGCAGGTCGGTGGCGCCGCCCTCGCCGAGCTTCATCTCGGCGCGCAGGTCGGCGGCGATGCCGACCACCGCCATGTCGAACTCGGGCGAGGCGCGGAAGCGGCGCACGTCGCCGGCATCGCGCTCGAAGCGGCCGGTGCCGACGGTCCTGCCGCCGCCGATCGGGATGGCGAGGTCGCGCGACTTGCAGAAGCCGGGCAGCTCCATCGGCCGCTGCGCCTCGGCGATGCGCTTGTCGACGGCGGCGTTGCCGCGGGTGATCGCTTCGGGCGTGGCGCGGCCGGCATAGCTCACGAACGCCTTGCCGCCCCACCACCAGACCTGGTCGGCCTTGTGCCCGGACATCATCACCGCGGCGCGATCCTTGCCCGCGATCGCGGCGACGCGGGTGGCGGGGTTCATCGCCTTGAGCCGCTCGCCGAGGGTCTGCACCTTCAGGTGGAGCGGGGAGACGGTGTAGTTGGAGGAACTGCTGCCCGGGACGCTCTCGTCCTCGGCGCAGTAGATCGTCTTGTCCTTGCGCGGCGTCTTGAGGTCGATCCAGTCGTTGGCGATGATGCCGGTGCGCGCCGGGCGGCTGCCGGTGAGGATCGTCGAGTGGCCGGGGCAGGTCTCCGTCGCGGCGTGGCTCTGATAGCCCGACGGGAAGACCACGCCGTTGGCGAGCCGCGCGAGGCCGCCGGTGAAGTGCTGGCGATACTCGGCGAAGACGTCGGCGGAGAACTGGTCCACCGCGATCGCGACGATCAGCTTGGGCGGCGCCTTGGGTGCGGCGGGCGGTGCCGGAGGGGGCGGCGGCGAAGCCTCCTGCGCGAGTACGGGCGACGCGAGCAGCAGGGCGGCGGCGAGCGAACGAAACATCGGTCCTCCGGATGGCAAAACGAGGCGCAGGCGCTATGTTCCTTTCGCTCCCGCACGGCAAGGACTGGTGAATGCGCAGGTTGAGTTTCGCGTTTGTGACAGCGTTCCTCCTTGGCCTGACCTGGCTGCCGGCGCTGCCTGCGGCGGCGCAGCAGGCGGGCCAGGACAACCTGACCGTCGAGCTGGTTGCCGAGAGCGACGATCCAGCGCCGGGCAGCGAGGTGACGCTGGCCTTCGTCGCGACGCCCGATCCGGGCTGGCACGGATACTGGAAGAACCCGGGCGATGCCGGCCTCGACACGCGGCTCGACTGGAAGCTGCCGCAGGGCGTGACGGCGGGTGAGCTGCGCTATCCGGTGCCGACGCGGCTGATGGTCGCGGGGATCATGAACTATGTCTACAAGGGATCGTACACGCAGCTCGCGACGCTGAAGATTCCCGCCGGGCTGGCGCCGGGGACCGCGCTGCCGATCGCGGTGCGCGCCGATTATCTGGTGTGCACGGACGAGGTGTGCGTTCCCGAGACCGAGAACCTGACGATCAACCTGACCGTCGGCGACGGCGCGATCTCCGCCGAGCGGCGGGCGCGGTTCGACCAGTGGCGGCGGGCCTTTCCCAAGCCGCTGGGCAGCGAGGGCAAGTTCGCGGTGGCGGACGGGGTGATGCGGATCGCGATCCCCTATCCGGCGAGTGCACCGCTCGGTGCCGACGCCTATTTCTTCCCGTTGACCACGGAGGCGCTGACCTATTCGGCGCCGCAGAAGCTGACGCGTGATGGCGACAGCGTGGTGATCGAGGTCAAGGCCGGGATGAAGACCCCGGCAAAGCTCGAGGGCGTGCTCGCGGTCGGACCGGGGCAGGGCTTTGTGCTGGCGGCGGTGCCGGGCGAAGTTGCGGCGGGGGCGACGCCCGCGGCTTCGGTCGACTGGAGCGCCGCGCTGGTCGCGCTGGGCGGAGCGCTGCTCGGCGGGCTGATCCTCAACATCATGCCGTGCGTGTTCCCGATCCTGAGCCTGAAGGCGCTGAGCCTCGCCAAGAGCGGCACCAGCGAGGGGCATGCGCGCGCCGAGGCGCTGGCCTATACCGCTGGCGTGGTGCTGGTGGTGCTGGCGCTGGGCGGGGCGATGCTGGGGCTGCGCGCGGCGGGGGCGAGCGTCGGCTGGGCGTTCCAGCTGACCGATGCGCGGGTGATCCTGTTCCTGCTGCTGCTGGTGCTGGGGATCGCGCTCAACCTCGCCGGGCTGTTCGAGCTGGCGACGCCGAAATTTGCCGGGCGGCTGGCGGGCGGCGGGTCAGGCGGCGCGTTCGTGACCGGCGCGCTGGCGGCGTTCATCGCGACGCCGTGCACCGGGCCGTTCATGGGCGCGGCGCTGGGCGCGGCTCTGGTGCTGCCCTGGTATGTCGCGCTGCTGATCTTCCTCGGGCTCGGCCTGGGGCTGGCGCTGCCCTTCCTGCTGCTCGGCTTCGTACCCGCGCTGCGGCGGATGCTGCCCAAGCCGGGCGCGTGGATGGACAATTTCCGCAAGATCCTGTCGATCCCGATGTTCCTCACCGCGATCGCGCTCGCCTGGGTGCTGGGCGGGCTCAAAGGGGTGAACGGCATGGCGGTGGGGCTGCTCGTCGCGCTGGGGCTGGCGGTGGTGCTGTGGGCGCTGGGCCGGCGACAGGCGCGCGGCGCGGGCAATGGCGCGGCGTGGGCGGCGGCGCTGGTGGTGACGATCGCCGGCATCTGGGCGGTGGCCGAGATCGAGAAACCGGCGGCTGCGGCGGAGACCAAGGCCGCGGGCGCCGAACCGTTCAGCGAAACGCGGCTGGCGGCGCTGCAGGCCGAGGGGCGTCCGGTCTTCGCCTATTTCACGGCCGACTGGTGCGTGACGTGCAAGGTCAACGAGAAGACGGCCATCGAAACCGACGCGGTGCGCGATGCGTTCAAGGACGGCGGTGTCGCGGTGCTGGTGGGCGACTGGACCGATGGCGATCCGGCGCTCGGCCGCTTCATCGAAAAGCACAACCGCGCAGGCGTGCCGCTGTATCTCTGGTACCCCAAGGGCGCGAAGGAACCGAAGGTCTTGCCCCAGGTACTCACCCAAGGCATGCTGTCCGCGCTTCCGGGGGACGAGACCTAAACGCCAACCAGGAGTTGATGCGATGAACAGACTGATTCCGATCGGTGCCGCGATGATCGTCGCGCTCGCTGCACCCGGCGCCGCCCAGCAGGCCAATGGCCAGAAGGCGACCGATTTCAGGCTCACCGATGCCAGCGGCAAGACCGTCCAGCTCAGCGACTACAAGGGCAAGACGGTAGTGCTCGAGTGGAACAATCCGGGCTGCCCGTTCGTGCAGCGCCATTACCAGGGCAACATGCAGAAGACCCAGGCGGCGGCCAAGGCCGGCGGCGTGGTGTGGCTGACGATCAACTCGGGCGCGCCGGGCAAGCAGGGCCATATGGACGGCGCCGCCGCGAACAAGTGGGTCGGCGAGCGGAAGGCCGTGCCCGCGCACTATCTGCTCGATCCCAAGGGCGTGGTCGGCAGGGGCTATGCGGCGAAGACCACCCCGCATATGTACATCATCGATGGCAACGGCGTGCTGCGCTACCAGGGCGGCATCGACGACAAGCCCGCCGCGCGGGTCGAGGAGATGGGCGCGGCGCGCAACCATGTGCTCGCCGCGCTGGGCGAGATGAAGGCGGGCAAGCCGGTGTCGGTCGCGACCAGCCAGCCCTATGGCTGCTCGGTCAAATACGCCGAATGAGCTTCCGTCCCTGTTATAGGGGGCAGGGGCGGAGAAAAGGCCGGGGGAAACCCCGGCCTTTTTTTTCGGGATGAAATATACTGAGGTTAATCCTTAACGTGGCGGTGTGCTTCCTCCCCCTCCGTCGCCTTCGGCGCCACCTCCCCTGGCGGGGGAGGATTGGAAAAGCCTTCCCTTCGCGCACCACCCCTTGTGCGACGCAGCAAAGCGTTGCAGCATGGAACCCGCCGGGCATCCCGGCGCTTAAGGGGGCTGAATGGGGACAGGCCGCGCGTTCGATGAAATCTGGGGGCATGGCGGGCCGGACAAGCCGCGCGCCGAATTCGCCGCCCTCTCGGAATGGCTCGCCGACACCCCGCAATCCGAACTCCAGCGCCGCCAGCAGGCCGCCGAAGCCACGTTTCGCCAGCTCGGCATCACCTTCGCGGTCTATGGCGACAGCGACGCGAGCGAGCGCATCATTCCGTTCGACATTGTGCCGCGCATCTTCCTGCACGACGAATGGCAGCGGCTGAGCGAGGGCCTGGTCCAGCGCGTCGAGGCGATCAACGCGTTCCTCGAGGACATCTACGGCGAGCGGCGCATCCTCAAGGAGGGCGTGCTGCCTGCCGAGCTGGTGCTGCGCAACCCCCAGTTCCGGCCCGAGGTCGCGGGGATCCGGCCGCCGCACGGCATCTGGGCGCATATCTGCGGGATCGATCTGGTCCGCACCGGGCCGGACGAATTCTGGGTGCTCGAGGATAATGCGCGCACGCCCTCGGGTGTCTCGTACATGCTCGAGAATCGCGAGGCGATGATCCGGCTGTGCCCCGAGCTGTTCCGCAGCTTCCGGGTGGCGGCGGTCGACAGCTACAGCGACATGCTGCGCGAGACGATGCGCTCGGTCGCACCCACGCGCGCGGGGTCGGGTGGCGTGCCGGTGTGCGTGGTGCTGACGCCGGGGCACTTCAACTCGGCCTATTACGAGCACAGCTTCCTCGCCGACACGATGGGGATCGAGCTGGTCGAGGCGGCCGACCTCGTGGTCGACGACGACGTGGTCTACATGCAGACCATCGCCGGGCGGGTGAAAGTCGATGTGATCTACCGCCGGATCGACGACGAGTTCCTCGATCCATTGGTGTTCCGGCCGGACTCGCTGCTCGGGGTGCCGGGGATCATCTCGGCGTATCGCGCCGGCAACGTCGCGCTGATCAACGCGCCGGGCAACGGCATCGCCGACGACAAGGCGATCTACAGCTACATGCCCGAGATCGTGAAATTCTATTCGGGCAGCGAGGCCAAGCTGCCCAATGTCGAGACGTGGCGATGCCGCGAGCCCGACGCGCTGAAATATGTGCTCGACCATCTCGGCGAGGTGGTGGTGAAGCTGGTCGATGGCTCTGGCGGTTATGGCATGCTGGTCGGTCCGACCGCGAGCAAGGCCGAGATCGAAGGCTTCCGCGCCGCGCTCAAGGCCGAGCCGCACCGCTATATCGCCCAGCCGACGCTGGCGCTGTCGACCGTGCCGACGGTGACCGAGACGGGGCTGGCGCCGCGGCATGTCGATTTCCGGCCGTTCGTGCTGACCGGATCGGAGGGCGTGCGGGTGGTGCCGGGCGGGCTCACGCGCGTCGCGCTCAAGGAAGGCTCGCTGGTGGTCAATTCGAGCCAAGGCGGCGGGACCAAGGACAGCTTCGTGCTGTTGCCGGAGGGGCGGTCGCAGGGCCAGAGCCAGACGCAGGTGCAGGGCTGATGCGGATGCTCTCGCGCACCGCGGCGGCGCTCTATTGGCTCGGCCGCTACGTCGAGCGGGCGGACTTCACCGCGCGGCTGGTCGAGGCGACGGTGCGGCTCGACGCGCTGTCGGCGCGGCCGGCGGGCGAGGCGGCCTGGGCGAGCGCGCTCAGCGTGACCTACAATGCCGAGGGGTTCGCGGCGACCGGACAGAACGTCTCGCAGCAGCCCGTGGCGCGCTATCTGACGCTCGACATGACGCATCCCGGGTCGATCGTCCGCTGCCTGGAGCAGGCGCGCAACAACGCGCGCGCGGTGCGCACGGCGCTCACGCGCGAGGCGTGGACCGCGATCAACCGGCTGTGGCTGCTGTTCGCGCACCGCACCAGCCCGGGCGGGGCGGCCTCGACGCTCAATCTGGTCGAGGGCGTGATGGCCGAGGCGCGCGGCTTCGAGGGCGCGATCCACCGCATGATGCGCAACGAGGCGACGCTGCTGATCCAGCTCGGCGCGGCGATCGAGCGCGCGGACAACACCGCCCGCCTGCTCGACGTGAAATACCATTTGCTGCTGCCCGAGGGCGAGCAGGTCGGCGGGGTGGTCGACCGCGACCAGTGGACCACGATCCTGCAGACCGTGTCGGCGGTCACCGCCTATCGCTGGCTCTATACCGAGGACTTGAAGCCGGCGAACGTGATCGACCTGCTGATCGCGCATGCCGAGCTGCCGCGCAGCCTGGCGGCGTGTGTCGAGGAGGTGGTCGAGCTGCTCAACGCGCTCGCCAAGCGCACCGGGCTGCAGGGCGAGGCCGACCGCATGGCGCGCGGGCGCATCGCGCGGATGCAGAAGACGCGCAGCCACGAGGTGATCGTCAGCGGGCTGCACGAATATCTCGAGGCGTTCATCCGCGAGAATGCGATGCTCGACGCGGCTATCGCGCGCCAGTTCCGGTTTATCTAAGAGCCTCCAATGCGCCTCGCGATCGAACATCACACCCGGTATCTGTTCAGCGAACCGCAGTCGCGCCTGGTCCAGATGCTGCGGCTGACGCCGAGCGACACGGTCGACCAGACGGTGCTGTCGTGGCGGATCGACGTCGATTGCGACGTGCGGCTGCGCGACGCGGTCGACGGGTTCGGCAACAAGGTGACGATGCTCTATGCCGAGGGGCCGATCGACGGCATCGCGATCACCGTCGCGGGGCAGGTGCTGACGACCGAATCCAACGGCGTGGTGCGCGGCAGCCACGAGCCGCTGCCCGAAGGCCTTTTCCTGCGCACGACGCCGCGCACCGAGGCGAGCGATGCGCTCGCCGCCTTTGCCAGGCCGGCACTGGGCGGCGACGGCGCAATGCTCGATCGGCTGCATCGCTGGAACCGCGCGCTGGCGAAGCGCTTTCCCGGCGTGTCCGACTTGCCCGATAGCGGCGTGCCCGCGGCGCAGGCCTTTGCGGCGTCGCGGCCGAGCTCACGCGACGTGGCGCAGATCTTCGTCGCCGGCGCACGCGCGTTCGATGTGCCGGCGCGCTACGTCTCGGGCTATCGCCAGAGCGAGGGCGGGAGCTGCGCGCCCCACGGCTGGGCGGAGGCATGGGTCGCGGACTTGGGCTGGGTCGGCTTCGATCCCTCCACGGGGATCAGCCCCGACGAGCAATATGTCCGCGTCGCGGTCGGCGTCGACGCATCGGGCGCCGCCCCGATCGCGGGATCGCGGCTGGGGCAGGGCGGCGAAGAGATGGAGGTCGACCTGCATGTCGACCGGCTAGGCAGCGACGCCTGAGCCACCATCTCCCATGTCGGAGGCTGTGTTCGAAACTAATCCTGCCCCGCCAGGGGGAGGATTGATGTCGAGGATCGATGTGGGGCTTAGGCGAGCTCGCGCACCGGCATCTGGACAGGCGCGGCGGCCGCGAGCTCCTCCGCTTCGAGCCGGCGCCAGCCATTGGGGCCGAGCACTTCCATCGGCTGGTAGCGCGTCTTGTAGGCCATGCGCGCGCTGCCCTTCACCCAATAGCCGAGATAGACGTAGGGCAGCCCCGCGTTCCGTGCGCGGACGATATGATCCATGATGATGAGGTTGCCGAGCCCCGGGCGATCGACGTTGTCGGCGTCGAAGAAGCTGTAGATCATCGACAGCCCGTCGGCCTGGTGATCGGTGATGCACGCTCCGACCAGCGCGCCGCCGCGCGCCGCGGGCTCGCGATATTCGATGACATAGGTGCCGACCGGCGACTGCTCGACCATGTCGGAATAGTCGCTCTCGTCCATCGCCGTCATGCCGCCGCCGGGATGGCGGCTGGCGAGATAGTCGCGCAGCAGCTGGAACTGCTCCTCGGTCGCCCAGGGACGGCAGGCGGTGACTTCGAGATCGGCATGGCGGCGGATCAGCTTGCGCTGGGTCGCGTTGGGCCGGAACTCGCCGGTGACGACGCGGACCGAGAGGCAGGCGTTGCAGCCGACGCAGCTCGGGCGATAGGCAACCGACTGGCTGCGGCGGAAACCGATGCGGCCGAGCGCGTCGTTGAGCTCGCCGGCATGCGGTCCCGACAATTCGGTGAAGATCTTCCGTTCCTGCCGGCCCGGAAGATACGGGCACGGCGACGGGCTGGTCACGAAGAACCGTGGAAAGCGGGTAAGTGCCGTCACCCTTTCGTGCCCCTTGCCGAACGCGAATTGCCGTTGCTCTGGGACTCTTATGAATCACCCGAATCGTGATGAAAAGTCGATTCACCACGAAAGAGAGTTAACGGATGGAAGGAGTTGTGGACGACGCGCGGAGAGGGATCGGGCGCATCTGTGGTGAATCATAGGCGAGGTCGTGACTCGCCCGGAAGAGTCGCGGGACTCGGTTCGTCGCGCGTGTGATTCCACTCGTCCACAAGCTGTGGAAAACGTGGATAAGCGGTGAGGTGGACCGATCGGACGTTCCAACTATCCTCCCCCGCCAGGGGAAGGCGGCATGCGAAGCATGACGGAGGGGCGGGTGCCAGAACGGACGTTGGGAGTCCTCGCCCTCCGTCGCCTTGGCGCCACTTCCCCCTGGCGGGGGGATTGGGACTAGTGTTGGCCGGCTCAGGCCAGCTCGATCAGCCGTACCTCGTAGCCGGCGTCCTGCAGCGCGGCGTTGAGGCGTTCGAGATGGGCCCGGTCGCGCGTCTCGCACTCGACGTCGAGGCTGAGGCCCTTGGCGGGGAGGTTGGTGAAGATGCGCTGGTGCGACAGCTCGAGGATGTTGACCGCCTGCTCCTGGAAGATGCGCGCGACCTGGTAGAGCGCGCCGGGGCGGTCCTGCAGGCGGATGCGCAGCCGGGCGAGGCGGCCCGAACGGGCGAGGTCGCGCAACAGCACGTTGGCGAGCAGTCGCGTGTCGATGTTGCCGCCCGTGAGGATGATGCCGACGGTCTTGCCGCGGAAGCGCTCGGGCTGAGTCATCAGCGCGGCGAGCCCGGCAGCGCCGGCGCCCTCGACCACGGTCTTCTCGATCTGCAGGATCAGGCTGACCGCCTCCTCGAGGCTGCGCTCGCTGACCAGCAGGATCTCGTCGACCAGCGCCTCGACGATCTGCGCGGTGATGCCGCCCGGTTCTTTGACCGCGATGCCCTCGGCCAGCGTGTCCCCGCCGACCGGCTCGTGCGCGCCGGTGACGCGGTTGTACATCGAGGGGAAGAGCTCGGCCTGCACGCCGACCACCTCGATCGGGCGGCCCGCGGCCTTGGCCACGGTGGCGACGCCCGAGATCAGCCCGCCGCCGCCGATCGGCACGACCAGCGTGTCGATCGCGGGCGCATCGGCCAGCATCTCGAGCGCGACGGTGCCCTGGCCGGCGATGATGCGGGGATCGTCGAAGGGATGGACGAAGGTGTAGCCGTTCGACGCCTCGAGCTGGCGGGCATG
>NZ_JBCNMA010000059.1:0-18767 GCF_039595165.1 Sphingomonas sp. | reverse complement strand
GGAAGTCCCCGACGCGCTGGCCGGGGGCGTGGTAATCGCCGCCGCCGGCCTCGAACGCGAGGCTCTCCCACTGGCGCTGGAAGGCGATGCCGGCGAGGGGGCCATCGGGATAGTCGCGCGCGGGATCGATGCCGACGACGAGGCCGGAATTGGCGTTGAACTCGGCGCGCGAATATTGGCTCATGCCGTTGGTGACGACGCGGCCCTCCTCGCTGGTCGCGGCGACGACGCGGCCGCCGGGGCACATGCAGAAGCTGTAGACGGTGCGCTCGTTCGCGGCGTGGTGCGCGAGGCTGTAGGCGGCGGCGCCGAGGTCCGGGTGCCCCGCGCACTTGCCGTAGCGCGCCTGGTCGACCCAGCTCTGCGGATGCTCGATGCGCACGCCGATCGAGAAGGGCTTGGCCTCGAGATGCACGCCGCGGCGGTGGAGCATCTCGAAGGTCGGGCGCGCGCTGTGGCCG
Source organism: Sphingomonas sp. (assembly GCF_039595165.1). Lineage (GTDB taxonomy): Bacteria > Pseudomonadota > Alphaproteobacteria > Sphingomonadales > Sphingomonadaceae > Sphingomonas. Next base: position 18,306 of record NZ_JBCNMA010000059.1, on the reverse strand, counting down.
ACCGCCATCACGACGTGATCGGCTTCGAGGAAGCTGCCGTCGTGGAGATGCAGGCCGCGCAGGCGGTGGTTGCCGCCGGGCAGGCGCTCGAGCTCGAGATCGTCGACGCGGGTTTGCCAGCGATATTCGCCGCCCAGTTCCTCGATCGAGCGGCGCATGCTCTCGACCATGCTGACGAGGCGGAAGGTGCCGATATGCGGATGCGCCTCCCACAGGATGTCGTCAGGCGCGCCGGCCTTGACGAACTCCTCCAGCACCTTGCGGCCGAGGAAGCGCGGGTCCTTGACGCGGCAATAGAGCTTGCCGTCGGAGAAGGTGCCGGCGCCGCCCTCGCCGAACTGGACGTTGCTGTCGGGATTGAGCTCGGCGCGGCGCCACAGGCCCCAAGTGTCCTTGGTCCGCTCGCGCACGATCTTGCCGCGGTCGAGGATGATCGGGCGGAAGCCCATCTGGGCGAGGATCAGGCCGGCGAACAGGCCGCACGGTCCCGCGCCGATCACCACGGGGCGGAGGCCCGACCAGCCTGAAGGTGCGGTGACGGGCGGGCGCCAGGCCATATCGGGCGTAGGGCGGACGTCCTTGTCCCCGGCGAGGCGTGCGAGCACCTCAGCCTCGTTCCGCAGATCGATATCGAGCGTGTAGACGAGCTGGATCGCGTTGCGGCGGCGCGCATCGTTGCCGCGCTTGAACAGCGCCCAGGAGACGAGATCGGCGGGCGCGATGCCGAGGCGTTGGCAGATCGCGGGCGCGATGGCGTCGGGTGCGTGGTCGAGGGGAAGGGAGAGACCGGAGAGACGGAGCATCGGGGGGCTCTAGGCTGGATTTGGAGTCTTTCCAATTCCTCCCCGGGAGGGGGAGGGGGACCGCCGAAGGCGGTGGATGGTAGTTCGCCAAGCAACGAACCGGCTCGCTTGTGGAGACTACCCCTCCACCAGCTTCGCTGGTCCCCCTCCCCCTCCGGGGGAGGAATTGAATGCTCGTCTCTTGCCGCCCTTCCTCAACCCGTTAAACCCTTGCCTCAAAGGGATTGGGGGATTCTGGATGGCGACGGTGGCCGACGAAGTGCAGCCCGAGCGCGAACCGAGCAAGGCCGAGATGCGGCAGGTGGTGACCGCATCGTCGCTCGGTACCGTATTCGAATGGTACGACTTCTTCATCTACGGCACGCTCGCCGCCTCGGGGATCATCGGGCGCACCTTCTTCGCCACCGGCAATCCGGTGATGGAGGCGCTCTATGCCTGGGCGGGGTTTGCCGTGGGCTTCGGCTTCCGGCCGCTCGGCGCGGTGCTGTTCGGCTATCTCGGCGACAAGCTCGGGCGCAAATACACCTTCCTCGTCACGATCACGCTGATGGGCATCGCCACCGCGGGAGTCGGCTTCGTGCCCTCCTACGCCTCGATCGGCGCCGCGGCGCCGGCGATCGTGATCGGGCTGCGCATCCTGCAGGGGCTGGCGCTGGGCGGCGAATATGGCGGTGCGGCGATCTATGTCTCCGAGCATTCGCCCAAGGGCAGGGCCGGCTATCACACCAGCTTCATCCAGGCGAGCGTCGGCGGCGGGTTCGTGCTGAGCCTGATCGTGGTGCTGGGCACGCGCTTCGGGATGGCGCCGGAGACGTTCGAGGCGTGGGGCTGGCGGCTGCCCTTCATCTTCTCGATCGCGCTGCTCGCGATCTCGCTGTGGATGCGGGTGAAGCTCAACGAGAGCCCGGTGTTCCGCGCGATGAAGGAGGCCGGGGAGACCGCGAAGAACCCGTTCGTCGAGAGCTTCACCTATCCCGGCAACCTCAAGCGGCTGTTCGTGGCGCTGTTCGGCATCGCCGCGGGCCTCACGGTGATCTGGTACACCGCGACCTTCTCGGTGCTGTCGTTCCTCCAGGGCACGATGCGAGTCGATACGGTGACGGCGCAGCTGCTCGCGGGTGGGGGCGCGGCGGCGGGGCTGTTCTGGTTCGTCCTGTTCGGCAAGCTGTCCGACCGCGTCGGGCGCAAGAAGCCGATCGTGCTCGGCTACGGCTTCACGCTGTTGATGCTGTTCCCGCTGTTCTGGGTGATGGGGCATGCCGCCAATCCCGCGCTGGCCGATGCGGCGCGCAACGCGCCCGTCGTCGTCTCCGGGCCCGACTGCAGCTACGATCCATTCGCCGCCAAGCAGAAGGACACGTGCGGCCAGCTGCTCGACTATCTTTCGAAGAAGGGCGTTCCCTATACCAAGGCCGCGACGCCATCGGCCGCGGTCGCGATCGGCGAGGTGCCGGTGATCTCGACCGAGCCCGCCGATATCGACAAGGCGCTGGCCGATGCCGGCTACAATCTCGACCGGGTGGTGCCGAGCGCGGGCAACATCCTGCTGATCCTGGCCGCGATCGTCGCGCTGGCGGCGCTGTCCGGGGCGACCTACGGCCCGGTCGCGGCGCTGCTCGCCGAGCTGTTCCCGCCGCGCATCCGCTACAGCTCGATGTCGATCCCCTATCATATCGGCACGGGCTATTTCGGCGGATTCCTGCCGCTGATCAGCCAGTATATGGTGGCCAAGAGCGGCGATCCCTATTCGGGGCTGTGGTACACCTGGATCGTGGTGGCGATGGCGCTGCTGGTGACGCTGTTCTTCCTCAAGGAAAGCGATCTCCACAAGAACGCGTGATTGCGGCGGCCGGTAAGGCCCCTTAACCGGAGGGGATGATTCCCGCGCCTCTCCGCCTGCGCCTCGACGGCGACGCCCTCGTCTTCAACTGGCGGACGCTCGCCGCGATGAGCGGACCGGCGGCGTGCGGCGCGGCGGCGAAGGCGGACGGCTATGGGCTGGGCGCGCGCGAAGTGGTGCGGCGGCTGGCCGGGGCGGGGTGCCGCGATTTCTTCGTCGCGACTTGGAACGAGGCGCTGGCGCTCGCCGATCTCGGCGTGGCGGTGTCGGTGCTGCATGGGGTGCGCGAGGAGGACCTGCCGGCTGCGCTCGCGGCCCAGACCGTGCGGCCGGTGCTCAATACCGTGCAGCAGATCCGGCGGTGGCGCGAGGCCGGCGGCGGGGCGTGCGACGTGATGGTCGACACGGGCATGAACCGGCTCGGCATCCGGCCCGAGGATGTCGCGGCGGGGCTGCTCGACGGACTCGCGGTCGAGACGCTGATGAGCCATCTCGCCTGCGCGGACGAGGACGTGCCACTCAACGCGGCGCAGCGCGAACGGTTCGCGGCGCTCGCCGGACGGACCGCGGCGAAGCGGATGAGCCTCGCCAATTCGGCGGGGATCGCGCTCGGCGCGGACTATGCCTTCGACCTCACCCGCCCGGGCATCTCGCTCTATGGCGGGGTGCAGGCGCCGGCGTTCGCGGAGCGCATCCGGCAAGTGGTGTTCCCGCAGGTGCAGCTGCTGCAGCGGCGGCTGGTCCCCGCGGGCCAGAGCGTGGGCTACAATGCGACCTGGACCGCGCCGGCGGATACCGAGGTGGGGATCGTCAACCTCGGCTATGCCGACGGCTATCTGCGCTGCTTTTCGGACACGGGCGTCGCCTGGGCCGGGGACATCGAGCTGCCGGTGATCGGGCGCGTCTCGATGGACCTGACCGCGCTCGACATGAGCGGCGCGCCCGACCTCGCCGAGGGGGATTGGGTGACGATCGACTATGGCTTGCCGCGGACCGCGGCGCGCTCGGGCCTGTCGCAATATGAGCTGATCACCGGGCTCGGCGCGCGCTTCGACCGGCTGTGGGAATAAAGCGGCGAACGGTTCAGCGTTGCGAAAGGGGCGATCTGGCACCATCTTCTTCTGACCATATGAAATGGAGAAGTGAGATGCGCGCATTGCTGACCGCCGCCTCGCTCGCGCTGCTGGCTCTTCCCGGTGCCGCGATGGCCGAGGAAAAGGCATATCCCAAGGGCGAGGCCGAGCTCGCCAAGATGCTCGAAGGCCGCGTGGCCGGCACGCCGGTCAAGTGCCTGCCGACGCATGCGATGGACAACAGCACGGTGATCGACAAGACCGCGATCGTTTATCGCAGCGGCTCGAAGCTCTACGTCAACCGTCCGCGCTCGGGCGCCGACCAGCTCGACGACGACGATATCCTGCTGACCAAGCTCTATGGCAGCCAGCTGTGCAACGTCGACAAGGTCGATCTGATCGACCGCAGCTCGCGCATGTGGAGCGGCTTCGCGGTGCTCGGCGACTTCGTGCCCTATACGCGGGTGAAGACCGGCTCGCGCTGAAGCGGGCCGCCGGGCCGATCCGCTCGGTGAGGCACTCGAAAAAGGCCGGCGGCCTCGAATGAGGCCGCCGGCCTTTTTTATCAATGGCTGCCGGATCGGGAGCCGACGCGAGCCGCAGACGAGGCGATGATCGAACGGGCACGCCCAAGAAAAGGGCGGCCATGCCAAGCATGACCGCCCGAAAGTCGTAGGTTTTTTCGAGACGCCTTAGAACACCTTTGCCGTGACGTTGGCGAAGACGGTCCGGCCGACGAAATCGAAGCCGCTGTACAGGGGCGCATTGCCCAGGCGGTTGAACACGTAACCCGAAATCTGCGGCGGCTCCTTGTCGGTGAAGTTCCGCACGCCGACGGTGAAGGTGTAATCGCCGGTCCTCACACGGACCGAAGCCGAGTGAGTGAAATAGTCCGGCGTGGCGAACTGATAGATGCTGTTGTTCCGGTCTTCGCCGACCGCTTCGAAGCTGTCCATCTTGCCGACCCAGTTCAGCCCGTAATAGAAGCTGACATTGCCGATCGCGTAGGTGGCATCGAACGTGCCGGTCCACTTCGGGAAGAAGATCTCACCGTTGTCGTCGTCCAGCTCATCCAGCGGATTGATCTTGCTCGACTGCTCCAGGTAGTTCGTCGCGCCGGCGTTCAGGCGCAACGATCCCTCTCCAATCGGCAGCACGTAACGCAGGTTGAAATCAAGCCCGCGAACCTTGTTGGTCGCGATATTGATGAATGCGTTCGTCACCGTGGCGCGATACGGATTCGTACCCGATGCAGGCTCGCGGGAAACCAGCCCGCACAGCTCACCGCCATTCGAACCAGCCGCAAACTCCGGATCGTTGTAGCACGACGAGATGATGTTCCCGCCACCGAACTGCGCCACGCCGTTGTCGATCTGGATGTTGAAATAATCGACCGCGAACTCGAGCTTGCCGAGCGAGGACGGCAGGGGCGGCTGCAACACCGTACCAATGGTCCAGTTCTTCGACGTTTCAGCTGCCAGGCCGCTGCCCGCGCCGCCAGTGGTGAGGACGCGGACGTTCTGGCCCAGCGGATCGCCCGCAGCGCCGCCACCGTAATTCGTCGGAATTCCGGCCGCCTGACAGTTCTTGTAGATCGTCGAGGCCGGATCGCGCTGACCGTACTGGTAGCAGGGATCCACCGTGTTGGCCAGGAAGCCCGCCGTCGGCGACTGATACTGCTCGGAAAGCGCCGGGGCGCGATAAGACGTGCCATAGGTGCCGCGGAACAAGATCGCTTCGACCGGCGACCAGACGGCGCCCAGCTTGTACGTCCAACCGTCGCCGTAGCTGTCATAGTCGGTATAGCGCACCGAGCCGTTGAGGGTCAGCGTATGGAAGAATGGCTGATCGCGAAGGATCGGGAGTTCAATTTCGCCGAACACTTCCTTCACGGCATCCCTGCCCTGCGTGACGCCGGCCGTCGAATAGGAATAAAGCTGACCGGTCTGCTGTTCGATCGGCGGGCGATCGTCGATGCGCTGCTTGCGGTATTCCGCGCCCAGCGCAACGCCGACATCACCGCCCGGCAGCGCGAAGAGGCTGCCAGTGAACTGCGCGGAAAACGTCGTCTCGCCGAACTTCGTCGTGCCTTTGACCTCAGGCGCCACGAAATCAAGGAAGGACTGCGGGATGTTCCCGTTGATCACATCCGCGGTCAGAGCCGGCGCGGCAACGCAGCCGTTCGAGGTGTCGACGCAATTGTAACCCCCGCTGCCGTTCGCGACGATCGCCTGCGACTGGATCAAACGCGAGGTGATCAGCTGCTGCAGGTAGTAGGTGCCGTTGGTGAACGAACGTCCCGCGTAGAAATCATAGGTCCAGTCCCCGAGACCCAGATTGCCCCGAATGCCGCCGCCGATCCGGAAGTAATCGACGTTCTGGCGGCTTTCGTAATTGCGGCTGGTGAACACACGCACGCCGACAGGGAACCCACCCGACTGGTCGGTAACGCCGATATTCGAGAACGACAGCACCGACGGGATCAGCGGGCTGCCCAACCGGTAGTCGATGATTGCCTGGAAGAAGGTGGGCTGGTTCGACGAACGACGCGTGAACAGCCCGTCGAAGTACAGCTTCGCGTCGCCCAGCGCATTCAGGGCGAACTCACCCTGAAGGAAGCCGCTGTAATTTTCGGTCGGCGACACCAGCGAGCGATTGAAGAACTTCTCGTTGACCAGGTCACGGTTGCCGAGGGCGGTCGATCCGCCGCCATTCACGCCTTCGAACCCAGGAACGCTGCCACCCGCCGCGGGATTGACGCGAAAGCGGTTGAAGGTTCCGATTGCCGGGTTGCCCGGACCGCCGGCCGCGCCGGCGCGATTGCTGGTGCCGATGGTGTTGACCGTGACGCCGCTCAAGCCGGTCGCGCCGCTGGGATAGCATTTCGGCTTGCCGGTGCGCGGATCGAAATAGCCACCGCTATCCAGGGGCTGGCCGGGTGCCGACCGAATATATTCGGTCTGGCAACGGAGATAGTCGTGCGCACCAAAGGTAAGGATGTCGCGCTTATAATATTCGACCGATCCCGACACGTTGAACCGATCGGTGTTGTACCCGAAGACCGCGGCGATGCGCTTCGTGACGCCCTCGCCGACCTCCGGAACCGACACGCCGCCGTCGAGGGTGAGGCCCGCCGTCTTCTTGTCCGTGATGATGTTCACCACACCCGCGATCGCATCCGAGCCGTAAATCGACGACGCGCCGTCTTTCAGGATTTCGATACGCTCGACGATGGCGTTGGGCAGAACGTTGAGATCCGCCGACACCACGCTGCCGCTGGTGCCCGACGGCGCCAGGCGGCGGCCGTTGAGCAGAATCAGGGTCCGGGCGGGGCCAAGGCTGCGCAGCGACAGCGTGTTCGCGCCCGGGCCGCCATCGGTGATAAAGCCGGTGAAGGTGTTGTCGATCTGACGCGCACCGGCGGTGATGGCCGTGCTCTGCAGGATTTCCGTCGTGGAGTTGAAGCCGGCGACGGTCGCGTCGTTGCGCGTCACGACCGTGATCGGCGAAGGCGAGTTGAAGGTGTCACGCCGGATGCGCGAGCCGGTGACGACGACGGTATCGTCGGCGCCCTCTTCGGTCGCGGTCTGCTCAGCCTCTTCGGTGGCGGCCTGATCGGTCGGCGTTTGCTGCGCCCAGGCGATTTGCGGAATGGCGAAACCCGCGCTGACGAGCGCGGTCGCCGTCAAAAGACGACTGATGTTCATCTGGGTCCCCTATGCTCCCGGCTGAATGCCGGTCCGTTTCATAAGAAACCGCCTTGTTCATCTTGTGGCAAGGAAACTTGCCCCGCGCGGCGCAATTTAAAAACCGAATGTGGCCAGAATGTCACATTTGTGCAATGCAACATTCATCTTGGGGCAATGAAAAAATCACACTGAGCGCCGCGACATTTCATTTGTTGCGTGCGCGAAGGTGGCTGAGTCAGCTCCGCTCGACGCACATCGCGATTCCCATGCCGCCGCCGATGCACAGAGTCGCCAGACCCTTCTTCGCGTCGCGGCGCTGCATCTCGTAGAGCAGGGTGGTCAGCACGCGCGCGCCGCTCGCGCCGATCGGATGGCCGATGGCGATCGCGCCGCCATTGACGTTGACCTTGTCGGGGTCGAAGCCGAGCTCCTTGCCGACCGACAGCGCCTGCGCGGCGAAGGCTTCGTTGGCTTCGATCAGGTCGAGGTCGGCGATCGTCCAGCCGGCCTTCTCCAGCGCCTTCTTCGACGCCGGGACGGGGCCGATGCCCATGACCGAGGGATCGACGCCCGCCGTGGCCCAGCTCCTGATCGTCGCGAGCACCGGCGTACCGCGCTTCTCGGCCTCCTCGCGGCTCATCACCACCAGCGCCGCGGCGCCGTCGTTGAGGCCCGAGGCGTTGCCGGCGGTGACGGTGCCGTCCTTCTTGAAGGCCGGGCGCAGGCCGGCGACGCTGTCGAGCGTCGCGCCGGCGCGGATATATTCGTCCTGCTCGACCACGGTGTCGCCCTTGCGGCCCTTGATCGTCACGGGAGCGATCTCGTCCTTGAAGCGGCCTTCGCTGCGCGCTGCCTCGGCGAGGTTCTGCGAGCGGACGGCGAACTCGTCCTGCTCGCCGCGCGTCACCTGATACTGCTCGGCGAGATTCTCGGCGGTGATGCCCATGTGATAGCCGTTGAACACGTCGGTCAGGCCGTCCTTGATCATCGTGTCGATCAGGCCGACATCGCCCATCTTGGCGCCGGCGCGCAGCGACTGGGCGTGCGCGGCGAGCGACATCGATTCCTGGCCGCCCGCGACGACGATGGTCGCGTCGCCGGTCTGCACCGCCTGCGCCGCCAGCGCGACGGCGCGCAGGCCCGAGCCGCACACCTGGTTGAGGCCCCAGGCGGGCACTTCCTTGGGCACGCCCGCGGCCATCGACGCCTGGCGCGCCGGGTTCTGCCCCTGCGCGGCGGTGAGCACCTGACCCAGGATCACCTCCGACACCTCTTCGCCCTTGACCCCGGCTTGGGCGAGGGCCGCCTCGATCGCGACCCGGCCGAGCTCGTGCGCGGGGGTCGCGGCGAAGGCGCCGAGAAAGCTGCCGACGGGGGTGCGCTTGGCGGCGGTGATCACGACTTCGGTCATGGGTGCGGGACTCCGGTTGGTTTCCCGCTATCTAGTGTTCGGCAGCGCGGTTAGCCAGTCGGCAAGCGGTTGCCACAGAGACCTTTTGGCTGACGAGCCGACGACCATCCCGACATGGCCGAGCCGCAGCTCGCGGCGGTCGGGGAGGCCGGCGGCGCTGGCGGCGGGAACGATGCGGTCGGTGAGCGAGACGAACTCGACCGCGGGGCAGGGAAGGGCGGCGGGGTCGGCGGTCGCGTCCGCCACCCGCCACTTGCCCCGGCCGGGCAGGTCGGCGGTGAACAGGTCGTCGAAGACCTGGCGCCCGGCGGCATAGGTCAGCGGGGCGCCGGCATTGGCCCAGTCCTCCATCGCGACGAAGGATTTCGCCTCGGCGCTCGCCGGGTCGAGCCGGCCGAAGCGCTCATATTTGGCGACGGTGCGCGCGGGGTCGAGCTGCCAGAAGCCGGCCTGGAGCACCTCCATGGGAACCAGGCCGAGCGTCTCGCAGGTCTCGTGCGCGGCTTGCCACAGCGAATCGATGCGCTCGAGGGCCTGCGTTCCGAAGCCCGAGAAACGCCATGGTGCGGCGATCAGCGCGAGGCCGCGCACCGGCACCGCGGCCGCCGCGGCCATCGCCATCGTGCCGCCCAGGCAATAGCCGGCCAGCGCCGCCGGCTCGCCGATGCTGCGGAGCAGCGGAATCAGCATCCCCTCGATATGCTGCGCCACATCCTGCGTGCGGTCCTGCGGCGTCGGCGTGCCCCAGTCGACCAGCAGCGGCCGCACCCCCTGGCGCGACAGCCAGCGCAGCAGCGAGCGGCGATAGGGCATGTCGAGGATCAGCGGCGGGTTGATCAGCGAGGGGACGAACACCACGGGCGGGCCGTCTCCGCCATAGTCGCGCAGCATTGCACGGCCTGCTTGCGCAATGGCAGGCATCGGCCGGCGCGGGCGCGGGCGGCGTGCGGCCTGATAGGCGGCGAGCCCGGCCAGCGCCGCCGCGCGCCGCTCGGGCGATGCTGCGGTTTCGCTGCGCAGCAGTCCCAGAAAGAGAGGGAGCGGGCGCGGTCCGTGTTGCGGTGCGTCATCAAAGGGTGTTAGGACCATATCAAACACCCGCGGGGGTCACGATGAAGAAAACGGCGAACACCGACGGCCCGGTCATCATCAAGAAATACGCGAACCGGCGTCTCTACAACACCGAAACCTCGTCCTACATCACGCTCGACCATCTCGCCGCGATGACGCGCGAAGGGCGCGACTTCAAGGTCATCGATGCGAAGACCGAGGAGGACATCACCCACAACGTCCTCACGCAGATCATCATGGAAGAGGAAGCGCGCGGCCAGACGCTGCTGCCGGTCAACTTCCTGCGCCAGCTGATCGCGCTCTACGGCGATTCGATGCAGGCGGTGGTGCCGGGCTATCTCGAAGCGTCGATGGAGAGCTTCCGCCGCAACCAGGCGCAGTTCAAGTCGGCGGTCGAGGGCGCCTTCGCCAACTCGCCCTTCGCCGAGATCGCCAAGCGCAACATGGCGATGTTCGAGGCCGCGGCCGAGGCGTTCAAGCCCGGCGCCCCGGGGGCTCCCGGCGCGCCCGCCGCGCCGGAGAAGAGCAAGGACGAGGAGATCGCCGCGCTCAAGGCCCAGCTCGCCTCGCTGCAGGACAAGATCGACAAGCTCGGCTGAGGCCAATAGTCTCCCCCGAAACATAGGGGAGCTGCATGAAGACTTTGGCACTGGCCGCCGCGATGCTCGTGGCGGGGACCGCGCTCGCGCAGGCGCCGGCGGTCGATCGCTACATCCATGCGGGCAGGTTGATCGACCGGCCGGGCCACGCGCCGCGCGGGGCGAGCACGATCGCGGTCAAGGACGGCAAGATCGTCGGCGTGTACGAGGGGCATGTGACCCCGCTTGGCGAGGCGCCGGTGATCGACCTGCGCGACCGCACCGTGCTGCCGGGACTGATCGACAGCCATGTCCATCTGAGCTCGGACCGCGCGGGCCAGGAAGGGCTGCTCGCCGAGCTGACCGAGAGCGACCAGCTCGGCGCCTACGAGACGCTATGGAATGCGCGCAAGACGCTGATGGCGGGCTTCACCACGGTGCGCAATCTCGGCGACGAGGGCGCGACGCTGGCCTTGCGCGAAGCGATCGCGCGCGGCTGGGCCGACGGGCCGCGGATCGTCGACGCCGGGCGATCGATCTCGACCACCTCCGGCCATATGGACGCGCGGCTCGGGCTCGACGAGCATCTCCATGCAATCGTCGGCACCGAGAATCTGTGCGACGGACCCGAGGAATGCCGCAAGGCGGTGCGCCGCCAGATCGGCCGCGGCGCCGACGTGATCAAGATCGCGACCACCGGCGGGGTCAACAGCCGGATCGGCGCCGGGCTGGACAAGCAGATGTTCGACGACGAGGCCAGGGCGATCGTCGAGACCGCGCATCTCTATGGCAAGAAGGTCGCGGTGCACGCGCATGGCGCGGACGGCATCGCGGTGGCGCTGCGCGCGGGCGCGGACTCGATCGAGCACGGCACGCTGATGGACGAGGAGAGCATCGCCCTCTTCAAGAAGACCGGCGCCTATTACGTGCCGACGCTGTCGACCGTGAACGGCTATCTCGAGCGGATCGCCAAGGATCCCAACGCCTATCCGCCGGCGGTGCGCGCCAAGATCGACTGGCGCATCGGCATCACCGGCAAGGCGCTGGAAAAGGCGGTGCCGGCGGGGGTCAAGATCGCCTTCGGCACCGATGCCGGCGTCTCGAAGCACGGCCGCAACGCCGACGAGTTCGAGTTGCTGGTCAAGCACGGCATGACGCCGATGCAGGCGATCGCCGCGGCGACGGTCAACGCCGCCGACCTGCTCGGCCTGGCCAAGGAGGTCGGCAGCATCGAGCCGGGCAAGAGCGCCGACATCATCGCGGTGAGCGGCGATCCGCTGGCGGACGTCAAGCTGCTGAAGTCGGTCGGCTTCGTGATGCGCGCCGGGGTGGTGCACAAGGGGCCGTGATGCGAGTTCCTCCCCGGAGGGGAGGAACGGGATGTTGCTTCAGCCCGGCTTGCGGAACTTTAGCGTCATGCGGTCGCTCTCGCCGATCGCCTCGTACTTGGCGCGATCGACGTCCTTGAGCGAATAGCTCGGCGGCAAGGTCCAGACTCCCTTGGGCCAGTCGGCGGTATCCCTGGGATTGGCGTTGACCTCGCTCGCGGCGACGAACTCGAAGCCGGCGTCGGCGGCGAGCTTCCTGATCGTCGACGTCTTGATGTAGCCGCTGCTCTTCTCGCGCTCGGCATCGGCGTTCTCGGGCAGGCGGTGGTCGACGATGCCGAGCGTGCCGCCGGGCTTCAGCATCGCGAAGATCTGCCTGAAGGCCTCCGGGGCATAGTCCTGCTTGTCGTCGCGCTGATAGCCCATCCGCCAGTTGTGGACGTTGCGGAAGGTGAGCACGACGTCGACGCTGTTGTCGCGGATCCTGGGCTCGCCCTCGTTCCACACCGGGAAGGCGGCGAAGGCGACCTCGCCATAGGTCGTCGAATCCTTCTGGCGGAGATTCTGCACGCCCTTGATGCCGTTGGGCCAGGGCGCCGCCGCCCACAAGGTGCCGCGGCCCTTCTTGAGATAGGGGGCGAGCACCTCGGTGTACCAGCCGCCGCCGGGCCACAGCTCGACCACGGTGTCGGTCGGCTTGACGCCGAAGAAGGCGAGCGTCTCGGCGGGGTGGCGATATTTGTCGCGCGCGCTATTGGCCGGGGTACGCGTGGGCGCGGCGACCGCGTCCTTCAATTCCTGGCTGACGCTTCCCACCTGGGGCGCGCCGATCGCGGCGGTGCCCAGCATGGCGGTGGCGGTGGCGGTGACGGCAACGAAGGTCAGGACGTGGCGCATAACGGCTCCTCTCTGATGCGGAGCGATTGGTAAGCGGAGCGGGCGGCGATGCAAGTGGCGTTATCGGAGCCGTTATGGATTGCCGTGGGGGCGTTCGTGGCGGTGGCGGCGGGCAGCGGCCTGGCCGACTGGCGCCGCACGAAACGGCGCGATCTCGACCGTGTCGGCTGGATGCCGTGGACGCTGATCCAGGTGCTGGCGATGCTCGCCGCGGTGGTGACCGCCGCCCTGGCGATCAAGGGCTAAGAACGATTGGCGAGCTTCAATCCTCCCCCGCCAGGAGGAGGTGGCGCCGAAGGCGACGGAGGGAAGGAAGCACGCCGCTCGAGCGTTCTGGCATCCGCCCCCTCCGTCATGCTTCGCATGCCACCTCCCGCTGGCGGGGGAGGATTTGGGTTTGCCTTAGTAGAAGCGGGCGAGGGTGAGCGTGCGCTCGCCGCCGTCGCAAAGCCGCAACCGGACCGTCCGGCCCGGCGCACCGGTCGACCAGCTGGCGAGCGGGCTCGTCGCATAGGCGGCTGGGATCGGCGAACCATCCACCGCGCAGATCTCCATTCCCGCGCGCCACGCCGCCGCCGCAGGGCTTCCGCGCATCACGTGCAGGACGCGCAGGCGGTCGCCGCGCTGGCTCACCATCAGCCCGCTGGTCGAGCGAGTCACCGGCCAGTCGCTGCGCGCGGCCGGGGCGAGGATCATGCGGCCCGCGCCCGGATCGAGCAGCACGCGATGCCGCCGCAGCAAGCCGCCGCCGACCCGGCCCGCCGCGCCCTTGCGCGACGAGAAGCCGGTATCGGGCTCGATCCGCAGCTCGACCTCGCCCGCGGGCAGCGATTCGATGCGCAGCGCGGGCACGATCGCGACCTCGCTCTCGACCTCGCCGCCCAGGCCATAGGCGACGGCGGTGGTGACCGGTCCGCTCGCGTGCCCGATCCCGCGCCACGCGGCGCTGGTGAGGGTGACCATGCTGCCGTCGCCGGTATCGACGATCATGGGACGGTGGCGCCGTCCGCCGATGTCGAGCTCGCTCAGGTAGAGACCGGTCGGGCCGGCGAGGCGCAGCGGCGCGGTGACGCCGCGGAACGGCATGCGGCCCGACGGGAGCAGGCGGAAGCGCTGCGCGTCATAGTCGATCTCGAGCGCGTGCGCGGCGAGCAGGTCGGCGCCGACGAACAGGTCGACCGGCGCCGCGCCGGTGACGCGCGGGTCGGCGTCGATGATCGCGATGCGGCCGCCGGTGCGCACGAGGCCGCCGACCTCGACTCGATCGACCGCGCTCCAGCTGAGCGGCACGCTGCCGCCGATCGCATCGGCGCGGCCGGCGACGAGCGGCTTCATGCCCGCGGCGCGCGCGAACCGCGCCGAGACCGCGGTGTCGGTGACGCCGGTGTCGAGGATCGCGTCGACCCAGCGCCCGTTGAGCAGGGTGCGGAAGCGGATCTGATTGCCCGGGGTCAGCTCGAACGGCACCCAGCGCGCTTCGGTATCCGCGGCGAGGTGCGAGACCGCCGGCGCGGCCTGCACGTCGGATGCGGGCGCGATCAGCGCGAGCAGGGCGAGGGCGAAGGTCATGGCCGCGCGAAGATCCATCCCGGCGAGCGTATCGCGCGCGCGAACAGACGCCAGCGGTTGCGGGCGTGGTTAATGTCCCGTTTGCAAACGCAAGCAGGCGGCCGGATGATTACAGGCAAGCCTCGAGCAGCGCCTGGTCGAAGCCGAACGAGCGCGCCTTTTCGAGCGTATAGGGGCGCAGGCCCATCGAGCGGTACTCGCCGATGATCTTGCCGTCGGAGCTCTCGTCGAGATACTCGAACTTGAACAGCTCCTGCGTCACGATGACGGGGCCCTCCATGCCGATCACCTCGGTGATGTTGGTGACGCGGCGGCTGCCGTCGCGCAGGCGCTTGACCTGGACGATGAGGTCGACCGAGTCGGCGATCTGGCGGCTGATCGCTTCCTTCGGGATCTTGATGTCGCCCATCATCACCATGTTCTCCATACGGCCGAGGCATTCGCGCGGGCTGTTGGAGTGGAGCGTGCACATCGAACCGTCGTGACCGGTGTTCATCGCCGACAGGAGGTCGAAACACTCCGATCCGCGAATTTCGCCGAGGATGATGCGGTCCGGGCGCATACGCAGCGCGTTCTTGACGAGGTCGCGGATGGTGATCTCGCCCTGGCCCTCGAGGTTGGGCGGGCGCGTTTCGAGCGGCAGCCAGTGCGGCTGCTGCAGCTTGAGCTCGGCCGCGTCCTCGATCGTCAGCACGCGCTCGCCCGGGTCGATCATCTTCGACAGGGCGTTGAGCATCGTCGTCTTACCCGAGCCGGTGCCGCCCGAGATGACGATGTTGAAGCGGCATGCGCCGGCGATCTTGAGGCATGTCGCCATCTTCGTCGACATCGAACCGAAGCCCGCCATCATGTCGAGCGTGATCGGCTTGTCGGAGAATTTACGGATCGAGATCGCCGTGCCGCGCAGCGACAGCGGGGGCACGATCACGTTGACGCGAGACCCGTCCTTGAGGCGCGCGTCGGCGAGCGGCGTGGTCTGGTCGACGCGGCGGCCGACCGAGTTGCAGATGCGCTGCGCGATCTGGAACAGATGCTCCTCGTCGCGGAACTGGATATTGGCGAGCTCGAGCTTGCCCTTGCGCTCGATGAAGGTCTGGTCGGGGCCGTTGACCATGATGTCGCTGATCGCGGTGTCCGCCAGCAGCTCCTCGAGCGGGCCGAGGCCGAGCAGCTCGTCGACCAGCACCTTCTCGAGCGCGAACTGCTCGCGGCGGTTGAGGGTCAGCTTGAGCTCGGCGAGCACCTCGCCGATGATCGGGCGGAATTCCTCGGCGAGCTCGTCCTTGTTGAGCGTCGCCGCCGCCTCGGGATCGACTCGTTCGAGCAGGCGCGGAAGCACCTGTTCCTTGATGCGGTGGATCGAGGCCTCGAATCCCTCGCTGCGCGACGAGCTGGGCTCGCCGGTGGCGGCCTGGCGGTCGGCTAGACGCTGCAGCGCCTCCGATGAGGACTGGCTGCCGCCCGAGCTCTCCGGCTTCTCCGGCTCGCTCTGGCTGGCGCCGGGAAGCGGCACGTCGTGGAGCGGCGGGAACTGCTCGCCGCCGAGCGGCTCGGCCTGGCGGGCGGGCGCGCCGCCCTGCATCGGCCGCGCGACGCCAAAGGCCGGCCGGGCCGGTGTTGCCCCTGGTCCGCTGCGACGTCCGAATGCGCTCACGCTTGTTCCCCGATTACTCCAACGACGAGGGGATAGCGGGCAAGATTTGACAAGTTCCTAACCATCGCGGCCAGCGTGCGGATTTCAGATGAACGGCCCTTTCGCGCGATCGCGCGCGCGCCGGGGCGGCAAGCCGCCGAGCGACCGGAACTCGCGCGTCATATGCGCCTGATCGGCATAGCCGGCAGCTGCGGCGGTATCCGCGAGCAACGCGTCCGGCCGCTGGATATCGCTGACCGCGGTCCGGAACCGCAGCAGGCGCAGATAGCTGCGCGGCGGCATGCCGGTTTCGCGTGCGCAGATGCGCTGCAGCTGGCGAGTCGACAGGCCGGTGATATGCGCGAGCTCGGCGACGCTCGCGGCATGGCGGATCGCGGCCAGCGGCGGCGGGACGGTGCCGTGGAACAGGGCGGCGAGTCGGGGCATCGGATCGCCGTCGTCGGGAAGCAGGGCGGCGAGCGGCGCGCGCGGCTGAATTGCGCGCCAGCGGTCGGCGAAATCGCGGCAGGGCTCGCCGTCAAGGAGGTGCCAGGCCCAGGGCCAGAGGCGAATCCCGGTGAAGCGTGCGTCGCCGCGGAAGCGCAGCACGGCGGGACGCAGCGCGAGCCCGGTGACGAACAGCTCGGGCTGCTCGCGCCGCCAGACCGAACCGCCCGAATGGCGGCGGATCAGCTCGATGCAACCGTCGGGGACGGCCTGGTGATCGACCCAGCCGGAAGCGGCGACGTCGAGCGTCCACACGGCCTCCACCAGGCCGTCGAGTTCGGGCGGCGGAAGCGTCTCGGCATAGCGCACGCGGCCAGCTTGGCATGTCGCATCGGTTCAAGCCAGCGGGCGCGGCGGCGGCTATGTCCGCCGCAACAGGAGGGAGGACGACATGATCCGGATTTCACTGGCCGCTTTGATCCTCGCGTTGCCCGGGTCGGCGGGCGAAGCGGCGCCGGCCGGCGGGCTGCCCGAATGGCTGGCGGGGCGCTGGTGCACCGTGGAGGGGCCGCGCGGGCGGACTTGCGAGCAATGGCTGCCGGCGGCGGGCGGGACGATGTTGGGGGTCTCGCAGACGGTGAGCGGCGGGCAGACGCGCGCGTTCGAGTTCCTGCGGATCGCGATGGACGGCGGCACCGCGGTCTATTTCGCGCAGCCCGGCGGCAAGCCGCCGGTGGCGTTCCGCGCGGTGGCGGGTGGGGAGGGGGTGACCTTCGTCAACGCCGCGCACGATTATCCGCAGCGCATCCGCTACCGGGTGAAGGGCGATGCGCTTGCCGCCGAGATCTCGCTCGCGGACGGGAGCAAGCCGATGCGGTTCAGCTATCGGCGGGTGCGCTGAGTCCGGAAAACGAGAAGGCCGCGGGGGTTCCCGCGGCCTTTGTGCGTTCGCGTCGGACGAATGGCGCCGGTCAGTCGGCCTTCTCGGCCAGGACCGTCAGGCCCTTCTCGTTCACCTCGGCGAAGCCGCCTTCGACGCGAACGATCTCGGGCGCCTTTTCGGCGGCGGTCTTGTAGATTTCGATGTTGCCGTCGCGGATGGTCGACATCAGCGGGGCGTGGCCCTCGAGCACGCCGAAGTCGCCCTCGGTGCCGGGAACGACGACCATATGGACTTCCTCGGAGCGGACGAGCTTCTCGGGGGTGACGAGTTCGAAGTGCAGCGGCATTTCTTTTTCCTTCAACCCCTCTCCCACTGGGAGAGGGAGGGGCCCATCGCGCCAGCGATGGGAGGGTGAGGGTGATCTCGCGTCGTCACCCTCATCCAACTCCGGCCAGGCAGCAAGCTGCCAAGCCTTCGTATCCTTCTCCCATGGGAGAAGGAGCTTACGCCTCGGCGGCCAGCTTCTTGGCCTTCTCGACCGCCTGGTCGATGCCGCCGACCATGTAGAAGGCGGCTTCGGGGAGGTGGTCATACTCGCCCTCGACCACCGCCTTGAACGACTTGATCGTGTCCTCGATCTGCACGAACGCGCCGGGGATGCCGGTGAACACCTCGGCGACGTGGAACGGCTGGCTGAGGAAGCGCTGGATCTTGCGCGCACGGGCCACGGTCAGCTTATCCTCTTCCGAGAGCTCGTCCATGCCGAGGATGGCGATGATGTCCTGCAGCGACTTGTACTTCTGCAGGATCGACTGGACGGCGCGGGCGGTCTCGTAATGCTCCTGGCCGACGACGCGCGGCTCGAGCACGCGCGAGGTCGAGTCGAGCGGGTCCACCGCCGGATAGATGCCGAGCTCCGAGATCGCGCGGTTGAGCACGGTCGTCGCGTCCAAGTGGGCGAACGAGGTCGCCGGCGCCGGGTCTGTCAAGTCGTCCGCGGGGACGTACACGGCCTGCACCGAGGTGATCGAGCCCTTGTTGGTCGAGGTGATGCGCTCCTGCAGCGCGCCCATGTCGGTCGACA